>CAMGGF010000048.1 GCA_946055445.1 uncultured Ruminococcus sp.
GATTTCGCAAAATGGTATACCGATGTCTGCCGCAAAGCGGAATTGATTGAGTATACAAGCGTAAAGGGCTGTATGGTCATTCGCCCCTACGGCTACGCGATTTGGGAGAACATCCAAAAGGAGTTGGATAAACGCTTTAAGGCGCTGGGGCACGAAAATGTCTGTATGCCGATGTTTATCCCCGAAAGTCTGCTGAATAAAGAAAAAGACCATGTCGAGGGCTTTGCGCCCGAAGTGGCTTGGGTGACGCACGGCGGCAATGAAAAGTTGGAGGAGCGCCTTTGCGTGCGCCCGACTTCGGAAACGCTGTTCTGTGAGCATTACAAAGCGATTGTGCAGTCCTACCGCGATTTGCCGAAACTTTACAACCAGTGGGTTTCGGTGGTGCGTTGGGAAAAGACCACCCGCCCGTTTTTGCGTTCGCGCGAATTTTTGTGGCAGGAGGGGCACACCATTCACGCCACCGCCGAAGAGGCGCAGGCGGAAACCGTGCAAATGCTGAATGTCTATGCGGATTTTTGCGAGAACTACCTTGCAATGCCCGTGGTCAAAGGCGTGAAAACCGAAAAAGAACGCTTTGCCGGGGCGGAGGATACCTATACGATTGAAGCGTTGATGCATGACGGTAAGGCGTTGCAAAGCGCAACTTCGCACTATTTCGGCGACGGTTTTGCGCGCGCGTTTGAAATTCAGTATACCGATAAAGACAATAAACTGAAATTCCCTTATCAAACCTCTTGGGGGTGCACCACGCGGCTTATCGGCGCGGTGATTATGACACACGGCGACAACAACGGGCTTGTTTTGCCGCCGAAAGTCGCGCCCACGCAGGTTGTGGTGATTCCGATTGCCGCGCACAAAGCGGGCGTAACGGAGAAAGCGCAGGAAGTGGCAGAACGCGTTGCCAAGTTCTGCCGCGCCAAAATCGACACAAGCGACAATTCCCCCGGCTGGAAGTTCGCCGAGTACGAAATGAAAGGCGTGCCGCTGCGTTTGGAATTGGGCCCGAAAGACATCGAGAAAAACCAGTGTGTTTTGGTGCGCCGCGACAATCGCGAAAAGGTGTTCGTGTCGCTTGACGATTTGGAAACCGAAATTCCGCGTTTGTTGGACGCTGTCCAACAGGGGCTTTATGATGCCGCCCTTGCGCGCCGTGAAAAAATGACCTATACCGCCGCAACGCTTGACGAACTCAAAGACATTGCCGACAATAAACCCGGCTTTATCAAGGCAATGTGGTGCGGCAGTCGCGAATGCGAGGAAAAACTCAAAGAGGTTGCGGGCGTTTCGTCGCGTTGCATTCCGTTTACGCAGGAACATATCGCCGATACCTGCGTTTGTTGCGGCAAGGCGGCGGAAAAAATGCTCTATTGGGGCAAGGCGTATTAAGGCAGAGACGCATATTCCGTATTTTACAACAGGGTGGGATTTCCCCACCCTGTTTTTCGTTTGGGTGTGGAATGAAATTGGGATTTGTCTATCCCATCGTAGGGGCGTGCATTGCGCGCCCGTTTGTAGGGGCGGGTCTCCGCGCCCGTGGATTTCAATATTATTTTGCGGAACGCGTCTTCGGTCGTTCCCTACATTTCGTAGGGGCGATTCACTTGTCGCCCGCCCAATTGTCATTCTGAGCGAAGCGAAGAATCTCGTTTCGTATATTTTTATTTTGTGCTATTGGAGATCCTTCGCTTCGCTCAGGATGACAACTTGCCATTTCTCCGCCGCCCACAAATTGCCCTGCCGAAAACCGTCCCCCCCACATCTTGTGGAAATTTCTGAAAATTGCAAAAGCGGCGAAAAAACGGCTCCAAAAATCGACAAAATTGCGAAAAAATGTTGAAAAATGCGGTGGATTTGTTCAAAACTCTGTTGAAAAGTTGAAGAAAACGAAAAATTCACAATTTGTTCATAAAGTTTCAACAAAACTGCCAATTTTCTTTCCGCAAAATGCCCAAAAATCACAAAAATATTTGGGCATTTCATAAAAAAGTACGAAAACCGTGAATAATTTATTGACTTTTTTTCCTGAAAATTCTATAATTTGAGTAACCATAGGAATGGTGTAATGGGGTGAAGTGCCTACTTTTTTAAGGGGGCAGTGTGTCTCCCTCAAAAAATGTGCGCTTTACGAGCCCATTTTTGATACACATCCTACGGTAATATTTGCTCGGGTGTGTATCATCTGTCTTCCGCCGGTTTTGTTTCCAAAAGCGGAAGCGGTGGAGGACGAACCGAGTAACCCGTAGTGCTTTAGCGGAACCCTTCCGACACGAGGTTAGCCCGTGCGGATTGGTCAGAGGCGGAAACTATGGCGCTCAAAAACAAGTCGGCGAGTGTGCCCCGCGCCGACCGTGAAATACGGGGCACGGAATGCATTATACATATTATAATGCAAAACTGAATAGGAGGAAAATACTTATGAAAAAGTCTACGAAACTGTTAAGCGTTATCTTAGCAGTTGTCATGATTTTCTCATGCATGTCGGTTATGGCGTCTGCGTATCAAGCATACGATGACAGCCAGGAAGCCGTGTATACGTCAAACGATACCGGTTTGTCCATGCTTTTGACCGACGAGCAGAGAGCGTCTTGGGTCCTTGACATCGTAAACAACCTGTTGGCAACGGTAAACATTAAAACGTCTGTTCCTGTTGTCGGTACCATCGACTTTACGAGTTTGGACGCTGTGTGCGACACCTTGTCCAGCTTAAAGGGCCTTATCGGTTTCGCCGGTATCGGTCTTGACCTCGGTATTATCGAACAACTCGATTTGTCTACCATCGACGGCAAAGAGTCCATCAGCAATGCAGTCGGCATGCTTGACGAACTCGTTGTGTTCTTAGACAACAACGTCGACACTTTGGGTAACATTATCGGCACCGGCGTTAGCTTCGGTATTTTGGGCGGCGCCATCCCCGTGGATTTGACCAAGGTGAACGAAATCCTTGTCAATCTTGACGATTTCCTGAAAGGGACCTTCTACGGTCTCGGCGCGCGCAAGATTAGCAACGGCATCGGTGACGATCCCGATTTGCCGAACGCACCGCTTTGGAAAAATATGGATCCGGCTTCCAAACCCACGCTTGACAAAATCGTGAAAGATTTGGTTGTCAATCTGTTGACCACACCGCGTCATACGGAAAACATCACTGATCCTTCGCAGAACCTGATCTGCACCAATCCGGAAGCCTACGGCGCAACCGCCGCGATGATTCACTCCGAATTGGCAGTAGATGCAGCCGGCAAGCCGGTTTTGGATGACAAAGGCAACCAGGTAACCTGGTACTATATCTACGGTACGATTGACGGCACCGGCGCTTGGAAGTTCACAGAGGCTTCCACCGCTTCCAACGGTACCGACGATAAAAACTACATCACCCACTGGAATGTAGACAGCAGCCTGCTGAAAGACTTTGATACTTCTATCTTGGATTTCGAAACCAAGACCTTGTATCAGATGCTCGGCGACGCACTTCCGTGGGCATATGACACCTTCGGCGCACCGAACCTTGACGGTCAACTTCGTGCAACCATCATGCAGTTCTGCGGCGCTGTGAACAGAGCGGAAACCAATGAAACCATTACCGCACAGTTGCAAGAAAAAGTCCTTGCATATCAAGCGATTGAAGATGCAAACGGCGCAAGCGGCAAAGGTATGTTGAGCGACGCTATGGAAGCGAAAGTCGGCGAAGCGGGTAACTACAACTTCCAGTACATCTCGCTCTCCGGCGCAAACATCAATACCATGCCCGATGACCTGTACTATGTGGTACAGTGGGGCAACGGTTGGGAATTCTACCATGTTGACTTCTCGCAGATGGCGGGCGAAAAACTTGAACTCTTCAAGATGGTCAACTGGGAATGGCAGGCTCCGGCTTGGTCCGAAATTATGCCTGCGTTGGATTCCACGGCTGATTCTTACCTTCGCAACATCACCGATGCAATCGGCAAAATCCTGAATAAAGCGGTTCTGAACCTCCAGTGGGCTTATGACTCTGCTTCTGAGGATAACGCACACTTCGAAGCCAATGTAATGGGCTTGGTACGCAAAGTTCTCAAAACTGCGCCCAACCTCATTTACGGTAAGAATGACGCTTACAAAGCAGAAGCAATCGACACCCAGACCGACGAACAGGTTATTGCGGTTCTCGGCGTGGACATCATCGAGTGGCTCATGCCCGCTATTGTGATTCCGGCAGATGTGGATTGCCTTGAAGCAATCGTTGTTTACGGCTTGCGCGAATTCATCGCGGAAATCCTGCCGGAATACAACTGGGATACCCAAATTAAAGCGGCTGCAACCGATGCTGACTATCTGAACATCGCTTTGGATATGGGCGCTTCTATAGGCGTTTACTATTTGAAGAATGTGATGGGCCTCGGCACCACCACCAACGGCAACGGCACCACAACTTACACTGCACCCGACAGTTACATCGCGCCGAGCGCAGATTGTGCAACCGGCTGGAACGCCAAGTTGAACTATGTTGTTGATAACATCCTTCAACTTTGGGTGCCCGATCTGACTTCGAAGATCGTTGCCAGAAACGCTACCGTATTCAGCGGTACGGACGCACTTGACAAACTTTCCGTTATCTTCAACGCATTGTTCCCCGGCCTTCTTTCCTTGATTTCCGGCTGCAGCGCAACCATCGGTGACGGCACCAACAAGGCTTGCGTGGTTGACCTGAAAGTCGTGAAAGATTTGATTGCCGGCATTTTGGATTTGGAGATTGAGCCCATCGCGGCGAAACTCTACAGAAACTCCACCGGTTACGGCAACAAAAAACTTTACAACGCAGTTGTAAATATTTTGATCGACCTTACCACCGGCCTTGGTTTCAATGATTCCACTGACTATGCAGCCTTGGTAACCTCTTTGAACAATGCTTTGAACGCAGCCAATCCGTTGGATTACTTGGTGACCAATGCAAACCTCAAAGTGACCGTGAAGAACCTTCTCTGGTCCATCACGGATACCGCCAACAAGGGCATGTGGGTACAGGATCTTCTCGCGATCCTCATGCAGGTGACCGGCAAGATGGACGATATGGTCCTCAATGGCATCGACCAGACCATTGACCAGTTCAAGTATGTTGGTTCTACCGCACCTGTCATCACGACGAATATCACCCTCGACACCGACGGTCTGAAATCCGTTTGGTATGACGGCGGCTATCGCAGCGGTAACTTCGTACAGGACGGCGCTTACTCGGGTCTTTTGACCAAATTGGAAATCGTCGACCTCGAAGGCAAAGTTGTTGCAACCAAAGATATCAACGCAACTTTGGCGCCCAACGCAACTTACACCGCCACCATCACCGGTGTTGCAGGCAACGATGCAGCGGCTTACACGCTGAAATCTTATGTTATCGTTACCTTGCCCGACGGCACTACAAAGGCTAACGACGGTGAGCCCATTGTGACCACCTCGAACTTCATTACCGCCGCGGCGGCACAGGACGATACCGTGAACATGGTTACCGTTTTGAACAACGCCGGTCCATTTAACGACGTTACCGTGAAGATGTGGAACATCTATGTCGATGAAAACACACCGCTCAGCGCAATCGAAGGCTACAAGATGTATGTTGGTACAACATCTGCGCAAGCGCGTAAGCTTTGGATCGCAGGCTTCGGTTACCTGACCTTGAACGCTGACGGCTCCGTCACCTTCCAGGCTGACCAGGCAAACGCTTTCACTTGGACAAAGAATGTTTACGAAGAAGGCAAATCAGCAGTAACAACAACTCTTGCTCCCGCTGACTGCGTAACGCCGGTCGAAGGCGGCGTTCCGGCGTTCTGGAAATGGAACAACGACCATTCAGGCACCGAGTTCGGCACCAAAAAAGACTGGGCCGAGACGTATAACCAGCAGTATGCGGTCGATAAAGTGAACTTCAACCGCGCAATGTATCCGGATGACTTCACCGTATTCGCCTTTACTGCAAAATGCTCGATTTACGGCTATAAAAACTCGTTTAACAAACCCACGAAGGTGGTCGACTTCACTTCAAAGCCTTCTTTGATCTTCTACAACTCCTACGGCTTAGAGGGCCTCATTCAGAGAGCGTTGAACTCCAACAGAGTTGCTGAAGACTACACAACCGAGTCCTGGAACGCTTACATTGCCGCTTTGAAAGCCGCAATCGCAGAGTTCTACATGGCAAAAACAGCCGCGACCTTCGTTTCTGACCACCAGACGAACGGCATCTCCGACTTCAAGACCGCAGGTGAAAACCTCACGGCGGCGATTGAAGGCTTGGTGGCAGTAACCGAGTCTGCGTCCTCCGCGAGCGACTACACGGCTGAAGAAAAAGCAGTTCTGAATTCCTTGAAGGCTACGCTTGACGCCCAGGGCAAAAAGGAAAACCTCAACAACAAGAACTACATTATGTATCGTTGGCTGAAATACTACAATGAGTATGCTTGGCTCAACGGCATTTACGACAACGCACAGATTCCTTCGGGCATTGCGAACAACAAGTTGACCGGCGTTCCGTCCGACAACGACACCATCGCCGCAGTCATCGCAGCAGCACCCGCTAACAAGCAGGGCGCATTGAATGCAATGGTTGTTGCACCCACCGCAGAAGAATCCGAAGCGGCGGCAAAAGCAAAAGCAGACTTCACTGAAAACCTGCCCACACTTGACCTGACCTCTATTCAGGTTGATATGGCACAGATGGCGCAGTATGAATCTCGCTTGATTGCACGCCAGGCTTCCACCTATTATTTGGCTGATGCCTATAATATGGTGAAAGGCATTACTGACCCGAGCGCTTACACGGCTGAATCCTGGGCGAAGTTCAACGCAGCAAGAACTGCGGCTTACAATGTCGCGGCTGAGCCTACTTCGACTCCCGCACAGATTCACGAAGCAAGATATGACCTTCTTGTGGCTTACAAGGCATTGACAAAGGCAGGCACGGATGTTGACCTCACCGCTCTCAGAGATGTGATGGCGTATGTTGACACCATCTGCGCAAATCCGACCTTGTTCCAGCCCACAGCGGCTTCCGGCTATGCTACCCTCGATGAGGCTCTTGCGGCTGTATTTGCAGAAGCAGGCGTGAAAGTAACTGTCGATGACGACACTTACTACATCGGCGGCGGCGACACCGGCGCGGCTTGGCTCGACGAAGCAGGCATGAGAACTGCACTCGAAGCACAGGAAACGGTTGACCGTGTTGTCAAAGAAATCAAAGCAGAACTTGCAAACATCGAGAGCGCCATCAAGGTTGTCCCCGATGAAGCGGTTTCCGGCAACACCACAACAGTTGACTATCAAGACCTGATTGTTGACGGTATCAAACCCGGCACAATCAACAACGCCGCTGACCTCCTGAAACTCGTTAAGACTACCGCACCGGCAGGCTACACTGCAAAACTTGCAGTTGCTGCTTCCGCAGCCGTTGGCTTCGGTACCGGCACAAAGGTTGTCTTGACTGTTGACGGTATCGCGGGTCTCGAAATCAAACATACCGTTATGGTTTACGGTGATGTAAACGGCGACGGCGCTATCGACGCATTCGACGCGGCTCTTATCTCTATGGATATTGCCGGCACGAAACTTGCAGGCGACTTCGCAGTTGCGGGCGACGCTTCCGGCGACGCTGCAATCACCGCAGCAGACTATGCTTTGGTTGCGAACTACGCAGTAGGCAACGCAGCAATCGCACAGACTCGCTGAGTTCTTGAATTATAGGGCGGGGGCCAGCTCCCGCCCCGTAGGAAAACGCACTTCTCAACCGCCCCACTCGTGGGGAGGTGGCACGCCGAAAGGCGTGCCGGAGGGGCGCGGGCGGGCACAGTTCGCCCCTACAAATTCGTAGGGAACGGTCTCGACCGTTCCGCGGGCGCGCATTGCACGCCCTACAAACCCGCATTGTGAAATACACAATGCAAACGCAATGAAAAATCCCTGCGCCGTGCTTCTCCGGTGCGGCGTGGGGAAGAAAGACACTCTCCACCGCGTTCGCGCGGGTATAATGTGCATATCCTTTCACGGCAAAGCGGCTTTTTGCTGAAGTCACCACACTGTTTGCGTGCTTGATTTTCAGAGTGATAGCTGTCAATCAAACCGCACGGCGAAATGCTTTGCTTGTCGCAGAAAAATTTCTGTTGACTTTTTGCCGCGGAAACTGTATATTATATGGGAAGAAAATATAAG
>CAMGGF010000049.1 GCA_946055445.1 uncultured Ruminococcus sp.
GCCGATTGTAGCGTCGAACAAATAAAAGCACTTTCGCCAAACGGCATTTTTCTTTCGGACGGACCGGGTGACCCCGATGATAACCCGATTTTAATCGAAAATATCAAAGCCATAACCGAATGCGGGTTGCCGATTTTTGCGATTGGTTTGGGGCATCAAATGTTGGCGCTGTCTGTCGGGGCAGAAATTGAAAAAATGCCGCAAGGGCATCGCGGTTCCAATCAGCCTGTGTTGATTTGCGGTACGGAACAATTTATGGTAACAGACCAAAATCACGGTTACGCAGTGAAACAGGAATCTGTTTTGCCGTCTGTGGCAGAAATTTGTATGGTGAATGTCAACGACGGGTCTGTTGAAGGTATTGCTTACAAGGCTTTTCCTGCAATTTCCGTTCAGTTCACACCAAACGGAGACGCAGACAGCAGTACATCTTGGATTTTTGACCGATTTGTTGAAATGCTCGGGGAGGCAGAGATATGAACAAAGTTTTCAGAAAGATTTTGGTTATCGGCGCCGGCCCTGTGGTCATTGGGCAATCCGGGGAGTACGATTACGCCGGTACGCAGATGATTCGCGTTTTAAAAGAAGAGGGGATTCGGGTTGTTGTTGTCAATTCCAACCCGACCACCGTTATGACAGACCGCGGTTTGGCGGATGCGGTGTATATTGAGCCGCTGAACGGGGAAACGGTAAAGAAGATTATAGAAGTTGAGCAACCCGACGGGATTTTAGCAACCGCGGGCGGAAAAACCGGCTTGGAAATTTGTTTGGAACTTTCGCAAAACGGTTATTTGGATGAACACGGCACGGTTTTGCTCGGCGCACAGCCGGAGGTTATTAAAAGCGTGCACAATACGCAGGCACTGCAAACTATGCTTGCGGACATCCACGAGCCCTATTTACCTGCGGCGATAGCCGATTCGGTAACCGAAGCATTTTCTTTTGCGGACTTGGTCGGTTTCCCTGTTTCCTGCAAAGCGGCGTTTTCGCCGGAGGGCGGCTCTTTTACGCGTTGCAATACTAAAGAAGAATTGGCTGACTGCTTTGAAAGTTGCGCCGCGAAATCTTTGGTTGGGCAGGTTATGCTTGAAAAATGTGTAGAAGGCTATAAAGAAATTGCATTTTGCTGTGTGCGTGATGCCGCAGGGAATTGTATCAGTATTTGCAGTACAGAGAATTTAGACGCTGTCGGCGTGCATACCGGCGACAGTATCGTTGTCTTGCCTGCACAGACTTTGACGGACGCGCAAACTGCTAAACTGCGCCGCACGGCGAGAAAACTGGCGCGCCACTTAAAAATCGAGGGGGCGTGTTTGGTACGGTTTGCTTTGCACCCCGAAACAGGCAACTATTTTGTGTTGGGTGTTGAGCCGCAGTTGAATCGCGCAACTGCGTTGATTTCCAAGGTGACAGGGTATCCGATTGCGGCAGTTTGCGCAAAAATCGCACTCGGCTATAAATTGCATGAAATCAAAAACGAAATCACGGGCGCAACCACAGCGGCGAACGAACCCGCAATTGATTACTGCGCCGTAAAAGTGCCGAAGTGGTCTTTTGAGCATTTCGGCGACACTTCCACCCGAACACTGGGAGAAACAATGCAGGCGACAGGTGAAACTTTTGCGGTCGGCACAAGTTTTGAATTGGCATTTTTAAAAGCCATTCGTTCTATGAATCCGAAGACGGAGTTTATTGCGCTTCCTAAACTGCGCATGGTGACAGACGATGAACTTTCGACATTGCTTCGCGCACGCGACAATGAGCGCATTTTTGCAGTGTACGAGTCCATTAAACGCGGCATATCCTTGGCAGAAATTCACGAGATTACACAGATGGATATGTATTATCTGTCTAAATTGAAAAATATTGCCGATACGGAAGCGGCGTTGCGAAACGGCTATACGAAAGAAACCTACTTGTATGCAAAGTCCATCGGCTTTTTGGACAGCGTGATTGAAAAACTTTGCGACTGTGAAACTTTGCCTGACAAACAGTTTTCGTCTTATAATACCGTGGACACCTGCGCAGCGGAATTTGATGTGCAAAAACCGTATTTTTATTCCGCATGGGATGAGGATAATGAGGCGGCAATGTTTATTGCGGCGCATCCGAGTCAAAAACAGAAAATTTTGGTTGTCGGCGCAGGACCTACTTCTATCGGTTTGGGCGCGGACCGTGATTATGCGGCTTATCAGGCATTGCATACGCTGAAAGATTTCGGGTATGAAACCGTTATGCTCAATAACAATCCGGCGGCAAACACAACCGACTTTTCGGCGGCGGATAAACTGTATGTGGACCCGATTACCGAGGAAGATGTATTGAGCGTTGCGGCAACAGAAAAGCCAAACGGTGCGATTTTGGTGTTCGGCGGCGGGGAAGCATTACGAAAATCCGAAGCGTTAGAGAAAATAGGCGTAACCGTGTACGGTGCAGATGCCGCTGTGCACAAACAATTAAAGAATAAAATCGAATTTTTTGATATTTTAGACCGATTGAACATTCGCCACACCGGTTCGCGCCGCGTATTCATCGGCAAAGGTGTCGAAGTGGATGTGCTTGCCGATGGGGAAGAGTTTTTAATTCCCGGTATATATGAGCATATCGAAAAAGCACAGGTGCACGCGGGTGACTCGGTTTCCGTGTACCCGACGGTTTCGCTTTCGCAGGCCATTAAAGAGGAAGTTGTCGATTTTACAGGCAGATTGGTGCGTGAATTAAAGGTCAAAGGGCTTTTGAACATTCAATTTGTTGTGTATGACAATGCGGTTTATGTCACTTCCGCGAGTGCGGTCGCAACGCGCAACATTCCGTTTATGAGCAAGGCAACCGCTTTGCCGATTGTGGAAATTGCCGTGCGTCTGATGCTCGGAGAGTCTTTACGGGATATCGGCATCGGTACAGGGCTTTATAAAGAGTCTGAAAAATTCTTTGTGCGCGTGCCTGTATTCAGTTTTGAATCTCTTTCGGGGACCGATGTGCAACTCGGCGGTGAAATGAAGTCCACCGGTGAGGTTATGGGCGTTGCAGATACTTTTGATGAGGCGCTTTTGAAAGGCTTTATCGCATCTGGTATGCGGATTAAGCGCACGGGCGGCGTGCTGATTTCCGTTGCCGATACGGACAAACAAGCGTGTGTGCCGCTTGCCGACGCCTTTTTACAGCAGGATTTCAAAATTTATGCGACTTCTAATACGGCGAAACTCTTGAATGCAAACCACGTGGCGGCAAATGCCGTGCGAAAAATACACGAAGGTGAGCCGAATACGCTGACGCTGATTTTGAAAAACCGCTTGTCCTATTTGGTTTCTACTGCCCAAAGCGGACCGAAGATTAACGAGGACGATGTGCGCATTCGCAGAACGGCGCTTTTACGGCGTATTCCGGTTTTACCGTCCGTAGAAACCGCGGCTGCTTTGGCGCAGTGCCTTGCGAAAAATGATGTTGTTGAGGAAATTCGCGTGCAAAAACTTTAATAAGGAGATTTATATGGTTCAGGCTTATTTTAAAATTCATTCGGTGGAAAAACTAAATGATACCACTTACAGTTTTGTTATTGCCTGTCCGGCTTTGGCAAAGGAGAGTTGGTGTGGGCGCTTTGTCAATATTCAATGCGGCGAAAAAACACTGCGTCGCCCGATTTCGATTTCCGAAATTGACAGTGAAAACGGCACGATTACGATTGTGTTTGAAGTGCGCGGCGAAGGCACAGCGTGGCTTGCAAAGCAAAAGGCGGGGGATGAACTGAATATTTTAGGGCCTTTGGGCAACGGATTTTTCCCCGAGAAAGATAAGCCGGCCATTTTTATCGGCGGCGGTATCGGTTGCCCGCCGATGCTCGGCGCGGCACAGGATTACGGCAAAAATGCCGAGGCGATTTTGGGGTTTCGTTCCAAAGAACAGTTGATTTTGCTGGATAAATTTGAGCAGTGCTGTCAAAGTGTTTCGGTAACAACGAATGACGGTTCTTTCGGCACAAAAGGCTTCGTGACTGATATTTTAAAAGAAAAGTTACAGGAAAAACCAGACTGCATTGTGTATGCTTGCGGGCCTATGCCGATGCTTAAAGGGGTTGCGGCAATGTGTGCAGAACACGATGTGCAGTGCTATGTTTCACTGGAACAGCGTATGGGCTGTGGAATTGGTGCGTGTTTGGTTTGCGCTTGCAAAACGCACGAAAAAGACGGCGAGCATATGCGCCATGTTTGCAAAAACGGCCCTGTATTTGATGCGAGGGAGGTCGATTTCAATGGCTGATTTGCGTGTAAATATTGCAGGGGTGGAATTTAAAAATCCCGTGATTACCGCAAGCGGTACTTTCGGGTTTGGGCAGGAGTATGCACGGATTTATGATATTTCCCGTTTGGGCGGCATTTCCTGCAAGGGGACTACCTTGCACGAGCGCCCCGGTAACCCGTCACCGCGTATCGCAGAAACGCCGTCCGGTATTTTGAACAGCGTCGGTCTGCAAAATCCCGGTGTAGACGCGTTTATTCGCGATGATTTGCCTTTTCTCAAAAAGCAGAATACAGTGATTATTGCCAACATTGCAGGCAGTCAGATTGAGGACTATGTGGAAACCGTACGCCGCTTGCAGGACGCGGATGTGGATATGATTGAACTCAACATCTCTTGTCCCAATGTGAAAGAGGGCGGTGTTTCTTTCGGCACAAGTGCAAAAAGTGTTGAAAATATTACAAAACAAGTTAAGGCCGTGGCAAAGCAACCGTTGATGATTAAATTAACACCGAATGTAACGGATATTACCGAAACCGCCGCCGCGGCAGAAGCAGGCGGTGCGGACGCGGTTTCTTTAATTAACACCTTAACAGGTATGAAAATTGATATCAACACCCGTCGTCCTATCCTCAAAAACAATACAGGCGGTATGTCGGGTGCGGCTGTATTCCCGGTGGCGCTTCGTATGGTGTGGCAGGTTGCAAACCGTGTAAAAATCCCTGTGGTCGGTATGGGCGGCATTACAAAATGGCAGGACGCCGTGGAAATGCTTTTGGCGGGCGCAACGGCTGTCCAAATCGGTACGGCAAACTTCACCGATGCCTATACACCGTTAAAAGTCATTGCGGGCATCAACGACTATTTGGATGAACACGGTGAGAAATCTGTGTTGGATATTGTCGGCAAGGTGCAAGTATGGTGATTCTGTCGGTGGATTACGGGGACGCGCGCACAGGCGTTGCCGTATGCGATAAATTTGAAATGCTGGCTTCTCCCGTCACGGTTGTGCACGAAAAAAACGCGGAAAAACTGGCGGAAAGCATTGCGAAGATTGCCGCTGAAAAACGCGTAGAGCATCTTGTAGTGGGCTTGCCGAAAAATATGGACGGCTCCGAGGGCTTTCGCGCCGAAAATTGCCGCAATTTTGCCGCAATCTTACAGGAAAAGACAAAGTTACCACTCGATTTTCAAGACGAGCGCTTAACCACCGTTTCTGCGCATAATGCGCTGAATTTAACCGACACGCGCGGTAAAAAACGCAAGGAAGTTGTAGACGCGGTTTCTGCTGTCATTATTTTAGAAGATTATCTTCGGAAAAGGAAAAATTAGTTTCGCCCACAAAGCGACAAAATTTCAACCCCGATACCGTTATAATAGCGGTATCGGGGTTCTTCTTTTGGGGGCGGTATCGTGGTAATCTATGCGGATGTTTTATTGGTATTAAACTTATTTGTGAACTACTTTTTATTACTGATTACAAAGCGGCTTCTGCGTGTTCCCGTGCGCCGCAGGCGAATTCTGTGCGGTGCGTTTTTAGGCGCTTTATATTCTCTTGTAATTTTTGCCCCGATAATGCCGATAATGCTTACCGTACTGTTCCATATAGCGGCAGTCAGTGTTATCGTTGCCGCATCGTTCCCGATACATAGTTTCAAAGCGTTTTTTAAAGCATTTGCCGCTTTTTTTGCCGTAAATTTTGCATTCGGCGGCGCGATGTTGGCAATTTGGCTTATATTTCATCCGAGTGGTATGGTGTATCAAAACGGCGCTGTGTATTTTAATATTCGCATTGAGGTTTTGCTGTGCAGTACCGTTTGTTGTTATGTACTGTTTTCTTTACTGCTTTATTTCGTTAAGCGAAAAGCACCGGACAATCGGTTGTATACCGTTGTTTTGGAGTATCAAAACAAATCCGTACAAACACAAGCGCTTTTTGATACAGGTAATTCGCTTACAGACGGTTTTTCGAACACACCTGTATTGGTCACAACCGACCGTGTAATGCGTAAACTTGTTTCAGACGAAGTATTGGCATTTTTACACGGTGAAATACCCGAGAAACAAGACGCCTCTCTGCGTTTTATCCCTTGCGCAACCGTAAACGGTAGCGGTATGTTACGCGGGCTCATCATAGACCGCGTTTGCTTGCCGAAAGAGGGAATTTTCGTTGAAAAACCGATTCTTGCAGAAAGCGCGGAGCATTTTGATACAACCGAATACGAAGTCATACTCAGCAATTATTTTTTTGAAAGAGGAGAGAAAAAAGATGCGTTTCAGTCTGCAAAGCATTCTACTGAAAATTAAAGCGTGGTTTTGCAAAGAGGATTTGCACTATATTAACGGTGCGCAATCTTTACCGGAGCCATTAAACAAGGAAGAAGAAGAAGCGCTTCTTGCTCGCTTGCGTGCGGGGGAAAGCGCCGTTCGGGAAGATTTGATTATACACAATTTGCGTTTGGTGGTTTACATTGCTAAAAAGTTTGAGAGTTCGGGTGTGAATATTGAAGACTTAATTTCAATCGGTACAATCGGGCTGATTAAAGCCGTAAACACCTTTCGCCCCGAAAAAAACATTAAACTCGCAACCTATGCTTCACGCTGTATTGAAAATGAGATTTTGATGTTTTTGCGCAAAACGGTTTCCCATAAGGCGGATGTTTCCATTGATGAACCGTTAAATGTGGATTGGGACGGAAACGAACTTCTTTTATCGGATATTTTAGGCAGTGCCGCCGATGAAATCCACGAGGGTATAGAATACGATGATGAAAAACAGATGCTGATACAGAGTATTCAAAAACTGCCCCAGCGGGAACGCACGATAATGTGCCTGCGTTTCGGTATCGGCGGGGGGAGGGAATATACCCAAAAAGAAGTGGCAGAGTTGCTGGGAATATCACAGAGTTATATTTCCCGTTTGGAAAAGAGAATTTTAGAACGCCTGCGGAAAGATATGGAAAAAGCCGTATAAGAAAAGTAACAAATTACTTGCAGATTATATAACAAAAAGACTATGCATTTTGCAAAGTTTGTGGTACAATGTCTGTGTAATTTTTTGAAAGTTGTGTGTGATACATTTGGTCTTTTCCAGTTTGACTTTTTTATATATTTTTTTGCCGCTTTGTTTGGCATTCTATTTTCTGACAAAAAAAATCAAAGTGCGTAATGTTGTGCTTTTGGTTTTCTCTTTGCTGTTTTACGCGTGGGGAGAGCCAAAGTACATTTTATTGATGATTGCGACCACGGCGGTTGATTTTTTTGCCGGTTTGTTTATTGAAAAATACCGCGGGAAAAAGCAGGCAAAACTTTTTTTAACTTTGGCAGTTGTGTTGACGTTGTCCTCTTTGGGCGTTTTCAAGTATTTTGACTTTTTCGCCGAAAGCGTCGGCGGTTTTATGCGTTTGGAAATACCGCTTTTGGGGCTTTCGTTGCCGATTGGCATTTCGTTCTACACTTTTCAGGCGTTGACTTATGTAGTAGATGTCTACCGCGGAAAAGTTCCCGTGCAACCGTATTTTTATAAACTGTTGTTGTATGTTTCAATGTTCCCGCAGTTAATCGCGGGGCCGATTGTGCGGTATAATGATGTTTGCAGGCAGATTGAAACGCGAACCTGTACCTTTCAAAAAGCGGCAAACGGCATACTGCGTTTTTGTATCGGTCTTTTGAAAAAAGTCTTGCTTGCCAATTACGCAGGGGAATTGACGGAAAACCTCCTCGGCGGTGATTTAACTTCACTTTCCGCGCT
>CAMGGF010000050.1 GCA_946055445.1 uncultured Ruminococcus sp.
GTTCTGCCGAAATAACTGTCGGTATACGGGTCGTACCCCTCGACCACGGTTTTGAGAATTTTACCGATATTCTCGCGGTTGCGTTCTTCAAAAATGCGGTACTGCATTTCCATAATCACTTCGCCGCGCTCTTGTTTCACATCGTCCGCAATTTGGTTGGGGAAAGACGCGGCAGGCGTGCCCTCCTCAGGCGAATAGGCAAAGCAGCCCAAACGGTCAAACTGCGCGGTTTTCACAAAATCGCACAGTGTTTCGAAGGCTTCCTCCGTTTCACCGGGGAAACCGGTAATAAGCGTAGTGCGAATGACCGCATCGGGAATTTTCGCGCGGATTTTTCCAATCAGTGCAAGCAGACTTTCCTTGTCGCCTTTGCGGTTCATGGCTTTTAAAACGCCCGCGTCAGCGTGCTGCATCGGGATATCGAAATAATTTGCAATATTGTCACAAGACGCAACCACATCTATCAATTCATCGGTAATGCGCTCGGGGTAGCAGTACAGCACCCGAATCCACTCGAATTCCTTGATATTCGAAAGCGCTTTTAACAGGGCAGGCAGGGCGGATTTGCCGAACAAGTCCTCCCCGTAACGGGTGGTATCCTGCGCGACGACCACAATTTCTTTGACGCCGCGTGCCGCCAAATCCTTTGCTTCCGCCAAAATGTCCTCAGGTTGACGGCTGCGAAATTCGCCGCGAATAGACGGAATGGCGCAATAGGTACAATGGTTCGAGCACCCCTCGGCAATTTTCAAATAGGCAAACCACGCGGGCGTGGTCAAAAGGCGCTCGCCCGAAAGCGGCAGGCAGGCTTTATCCCCAAAGGTTTCGATATTTTTTTCGCCGTCCAGCACGCGTGCACACACATCGCAAATACTACCGTTCGAGCCAAGTCCAACCACTGCGTCGATTTCGGGAATTTCTTTTAAAATCTCTTCCCGATAGCGCTCGGCAAGGCAACCGGTTACAATAATTTTACCGATAATGCCCTCTTTTTTAAGTTGCGCCATATCCAATATATTCTCAATGGCTTCTTTTTTTGCATCTTCAATAAAACCGCAGGTGTTAATAATCACGGCATCGGCACCGTCCACCTCGTCAGTTATCACATAGCCTTGCTCGGCAAGACGCGCGAGCATCCATTCCGCGTCCACCTGATTTTTGGGACAGCCGAGCGAAATCATACCGATTTTTTTAGGCATCGTCATACTCCTCTGTTACTACATCATATTCACGCAAAGCGTCACGGATTTCCCCGTAAGTGTACCCCAAACGCATAAGCCCGTTTACGGCACGGCGTTTGGCTTTTTCGTCACCCGACAGGGCGTCGCGGTATTTTCCGCGCAACAGTAATATAATACGGTTTTCTGCGTCTTTGTCAAGTCCTTCAAGGGCATTTTCGGCGGTTTCACGGTCAATGCCTTTTTGTAACAGTTCCGTTCGAATACGCCGCAGCCCGAATTTTTTGCGCTCGTACAATTCACGCGCATAGTTTTCGGCAAAACGCATCTCATCAATAAAGCCCAATTCTTCCGCCCTTGCTATCGCCGATTCGCACGCTTCTTTCGGGTATTTTTCCGACAGTTTGCGGTACAGTTCTTTTTTGGTATGGTCGCGGCGCGAAAGCAAGTCGAGCGTACTGTTAAACGCACGGCGGCAGCCGACCGCTTCTTCCAAAGCAGCCAACTGCGCGTCATCAATTTCTTTTAAATTGTGCCAAGGTTCGGAAAACCAATATTCGTCATCGACGGTCAAACGGTATTCGCCGTCAATATAAATATGAATTTTATGCAGTTTTCCGGGTTTGCCGGTTAATTTCATTCGTCATCATCCACAGCCACATCAATTTTGGCGCGCGCGGCGGCTTTGGTTGTGGCAACCGGTTTGTAGGCAATCGGTTCATCGGCGGGGTCGAGTGCTTTTTTCTCCGCCTTTTCAGGCTCGGCAGAGGCTGTGTTTGCCAATTGCGCACGCACCTGTTTTTCAATTTCGGCACAGAGTTTTTCATCGGTACGGAAGAGATTTTTCACATTATCTCTGCCCTGCCCCAAGCGTTCACCGTTATACGAGAACCACGCACCGCTTTTTTTGACTATTCCCAAATCCACGGCGGCATCGAGCACTTCGCCGACGCGGGAAATGCCCTCGCCGTACATAATATCAAATTCCGCCGTTTTAAAGGGCGGGGCGACCTTATTTTTCACGATTTTGATTTTGGTACGCGAACCGACAAATTCGCCGCCCGTGCCTTTCAAGGATTCCACGCGGCGCACATCAATACGCATTGTCGCATAGAATTTCAACGCTCTGCCGCCTGTGGTGACTTCCGGGTTACCGTACACCACGCCGACCTTTTCACGCAACTGGTTGATAAAGATAATCACGGTATTGGATTTGGAGATAACACCCGTCAATTTGCGAAGCGCCTGCGACATTAAACGCGCGTGCAAGCCCACATGGCTGTCGCCCATATCGCCGTCAATTTCGGCGCGAGGCACAAGTGCGGCAACCGAGTCCACAACAATGACATCGAGTGCCCCCGAACGCGCCAACGCCTCGACGATTTCGAGCGCTTGCTCACCGTTGTCGGGTTGGGAAACCAACAGGGAGTCCACATCTACACCCAGTTTTTCGGCATACACGGGGTCCAGCGCGTGTTCGGCGTCCACAAACGCCGCGTCGCCGCCCGCTTTTTGCGCTTCGGCAACTACATGGAGTGCGAGCGTGGTTTTACCGGAGGATTCCGGCCCGTAGATTTCAATAATTCTGCCCTTCGGCAGTCCCCCGATACCCGTTGCGATATCCAAAGAAAGCGAACCGGTGGAAACGGCTTCGACATTTAACGCCTTACTTTCGCCCAAGCGCATAATGGCGCCTGCGCCGTATTTTTTCTCAATTTGGGTTAAGGCGGTTTCCAGTGCCTTATTCTTCTCTGCCATCGTTTTTGTCCTCCAAATCGTACAAATGTTCGTTTGAATGAATTATATAATAAACCGCAAAAAAATGCAATAGTTTTTTTCGATTTTATGGGGCGCGTCCGTAAAAACGGACATTTTCTCGGTATTTTTGGGAAATTTCAAAAAAACGCTTGCTTTTTCTTGCGGTTTCTGTTAATATATTGGCTGTTACTGAACAAAGGGAGGTGCCTCGTAATGGCTAAATGTGAATTCTGCGGTAAAGATGTCGCGTTCGGCATCAAAGTTTCTCACTCGCACAGACGCTCCAACAGAACTTGGAAGCCCAATGTAAAAAGAGTGAAAGCGATTGTAAACGGCTCTCCTAAAAGAGTGTACGCTTGCACACGCTGCCTGCGCTCGGGCAAGGTTACCCGCGCGGTTTAATTGCAAACAACCGAAAAGATTTAACGCTCGCCTTTCGGCGGGCGTTTTTTCGTTGTCTAAAAAACAATGCAGACAAAACGGGCGGGGTTTTCTCCCCGCCCGAAATCGTTGCACTTTATTCTGCGGCAATGCCGTCTTTTTCGCGTTTTTTTGCAAGTTCGGTGATGATGCGCGTTTTTTCGTTGCCTGAGATTTTGTAAAAGAACATCGGAATTGCACACAAAAGCAGGCTGACCCCCGGGACAATGGAAACGAGAGAGAACATCGCAAACCGTTGATTTGCCGCCAATTCCGTAGCCGCCACAACGGCGGTGGAACTTAACATTTTTTCGGGTTCAAGACCGATGAACATATACATTAACACGATGCCCGAAGTGGCAAGCGCATTGCCGAGTTTGTTCACAAACCCCTGACACGCCGAACCCAAACCGTTTTCGCGGAAGCCCGTGGTCAGTTCCATATAATCCAAGCAATCCCCAATCATCGCGTAGGAAATGACATTGAGCACGCCCAAGGGAATGCAGGAAACGAGAATGAAGGGAATACAAATATACAAATTCATTGTAAACCAGCCGATGAGCGTGGTGAAAATGCTGGCGACAAAGCCCAACAGACAAGTTGTGATCACGATTTTTTTATAGTCAAACTTTTTCATCAGCACAGGCATAAACAGCATTGCACCGAACATACCGACAATCGCGCAGACCTGAAAAATGGTTTTGACGGTGGAAACACTCGCGTCAATGGCTTCAATGCGCTGTGCTTCGGTAAGCCCCGCAAGGTCAGGTCCTATGTAAAACGCATAGCGCGCAACATGCACCGCCGCCGCCTGCACCATATATCTGCCGCTGGAAAGCACGCCCATCAAAATGACCAGCATCAAAGGTTTGCATTTGAATATCCGCGAAAGTTGCGACGGCTCACCGGGCTGCGGTTTGCGGACAGGCAACACCACACGCTCTTTGACATGGAAATAGGTGTTGATATACAGCAAAATGCCAATGACAACGGTGACAATCGCCATAATCAAGTATTTGGTTTTGTTGTACTCCAACCCGTCGGAAGCACCGAGAATTTTCGGAAGCGTTAAACCGATGACCAAAAACAGCACTTCGGGCACGGCAGAGCCGACGCCGTTTAAGGTTCTGCCGAAGGAAATCACCGAGCCGCGTTCTTCGGCATTGGGCGTCAATACATTCGGCAAACTCCAAAACGGCACATCTGCCATCGTGTAAATCATACCCCACAAAACATACACAACCGCCGAATAAATCATCAACTGCGTTTTCGGCAGGTTGGGGCTTAAATACATCAGCACCGTCAGCACGGCAATCGGAACGGCCGCATACAAAATGTACGGTTTCATTTTGCCGCGTTTCGTCGTACGGCGGTCCACAATGATACCCATCAGCGGGTCGTTAATCGCGTCCCAAATGCGTGCAAACAGCATCAAAAGCAAAACAAACATCGGCGCCAACTGCAACACATTCAGGTAATAGTCGCTGATGTAACTGGACATCATCGCATAAATCATACCCTGCCCCATTGCGCCGACGGCAAACATTTGAAATTCTTTGCGCGGCACCACGAAGCCCTCACGCCCCGCCGCTTTCGATTTTTCTTTTTTCATACGGATACGCCACCTCACTTTTGCAACAGTACACAAAAAAGCATACCACAAAAAGGAATTTTAGTAAAGCATAAACAAGAAAAATCTACATAAAACGGCGCAATCGGTTTTTAGCCGATTACGCCGTTTTTATGAAATTACGGTTTGTTTACCAATCGTAAGAGCCTGCCGGTTTGTTTTTCTCGATTTCTGTTTTGGCGGTGTCGGGCATTTTGTCCGCACGGACATACGCCTTCGCATAGGTGCCATCGGTGTATTCGAGTATGACGATATAATCGTTCGGGCGAAGCTCTGCACAGGTGACAATGCCTTTGTAAATTGCCTGCATCATTGTCGAATCGGTCGTTTTGTAAACGGTCGGTTTGTCTGCGGAAGACATACCGTCATAGTTGCCGGTAAACTCCGCATAATTGTCCGAAGTACTGCTTTCGCTGACAAACGCACAGGCAAAGGAGTCCCCGTCTGCCACCCAAAGATCATAATGGTAATTGGAAAAACGCTCCGTAACCTTTGTACCGTAAACGGCTTTCAGCGTTTTGTCGCCGGTCAGTGCGTCATAATACCCGATAGATTTCAAGAATTCCACGGTATTGACCATATCGGCGGTGATGAAGAAGTTCGGCAAGCTGTCTGTCGTGGTTTTTCCGGTAAATACATCGTCCTCGGCAAATTCGCCGTCCTCGCCGCCAACCGTATCAACAATTACATCCTCCGCGCCGTACACGGCGGTGACGCCCTCCGGTACGACTACGCTCGATTGTTCGGTGCCGTCAAATACATCTTCCGCATCATAAATCAGATTAAAGGTAATCAGCCCCAGACTTTCCTGCGGGTTATAGTGATTTTCGGGCGTTTGCGCCGACAAATCTTTATACAGGCAGTCAAGCAAGGTCTGCCGCTGTTCAGCAGTTAACTCCATACGCGTTTCGGTGGACAAAGTCTTGTTGTAAAGGCGAATGTCCTCGCTTTCGCGCACGGCGCGAATCTTGCGATACTCGTTGTACGCGAGAATATCGCCGTTGGAAAGCGTACCGTTCATCCCGTCAGCTTTCGGTCGCTCTACCTTTTTGAGTTCGTCTTTGAAAATACGGTTGAGCACACTTTGCTGATAGGCGGTTTTGTCCGCCTGCTGTAAGGCGTGCAAAATGTCCTCGGACACGCCGTAGTAATTGCGCAAAATCTGTTTGCCGTTTTTGAGGGTATACGCGATTTTCACGGACACGGGGTACACGCCGTTAAAGTTCTCATCCAAAACGGTCGGGTCGGTTTTGCCCGCCTCCACCAACATTTTGTGCACACCGCGGACAAATTCAATGTCCTGACTTTCGGTGTAGTTGCCCTTCGGCGCGGTGTCTGCTGTTTGCATACCCGCAATATAGTAGCCGTAGTAGTCACCCGATGCTTGCAGTTGATAATTTTGATACGGCAGGGAGATTTGCGCCGAGGCAATGTCTGCCGTTTCGGGGATTTTGTTTGCCGCGCCGAAATAGCCCGTGGCAAAGAACACGAAAATCAGCGCAGTCAATGCCAACTGCATGGGCAAAGCGGGCAAGTCTTTTACGAATTGGCGCAGATTGCGAAGCAGAATTAAACTTAACACGACGTAAATCACGATGAATACAACTGCACCGACCGCAATCGCAATCGCCGTGCCTTTGCTTCGCAACAAGTCAAACACGATTGCGAAGCCGAAAATGCCAATCAAAAAGATGCCGATAAAATTGAGCACCTTGTTTTTACCGATAAATCCGCCGATTTCCGCTTTTCTGCGTTCATAGAAATACACGCCGAATGCGAACAATGCCCCGGTCACAAGCAGCCAAATAATCGGCACCAAAAAGTCGGGGGATTTCCATGCAATCAAATTGCTGCCGTCATTGTAATCTACCAATTTGCCGCCTGCGGCGCCTTGCGAATAGGTATATAAGCCTTGCGACAAATACCGAAGCGGATTAAACTGCGGATATTGTTTTGTCAGGGTTTGTGCAGAGGTTTCACCCATATAGATATAACTGTTGGAGAAATTGACGCCCAACGGTGTCCCGAACACCAGTTTGCGGATAAACACTTGCAAGCAAGAGAATAGAATTTCGGGGAACAACAGTAAAACGCCCGAAAACAGTACGCCCTCAAACGCTGTACCGACGGTGGTGAACACCACGGCAGTCAGCGTGTAGGAAAACGCCACAACAGAGAACATACCAATCAGCAAATAGAAAAACGCGTTGAACAAATAGCGGTTCGCGCCAAGCACCACCAAGTTCACAAGAAGTGCGACGAGCATCGGCACAGCGACGGACAGCCCGACGAGCGTGAGCCCCGACAGATATTTTGCCGTAAACAGCCTTGTGCGCTTAATGCCGAGGCTGTAATAGACATTGACGGTCTTTTTGCCCGTGATAAAACGGAAGGTCGCAATGCCCATTAAAAGCCCGACGCCCAACAGCGCCGCAATCACCAAATAGCGCAAATATACCATTGTGTCGGAAAAGAGGAAGGTATATTTTTCTTTAAAATTGATGTTGGTAATAACGCCGGTTTCAAGGTTCACGCTTGTTTTTTCGCGGAAATACAGTATCGGTGTTAAAGCAAAACAAAAGAACAGAAACGCCGCGTTCAGCGCCGCAAACAACGCATTGTCCCGAAGCCCCGTGCGATACGCATAACCGAAGTTATTTTGTAAAGATTTGGGTGAAGTCATAATCCGTTCCCTCCATTTCGTCCAAAAATACTTCTTCTAACGACAGCGGCAGGCTTTCCACCATTGCGGGAGATAGCGCGTTTAATTTTTCCGCCGTTTCTTTTTCGTCGCCTTTGACGGTGATGACCACCATTTTACCGTCTTTCTTAAAAGATTTTACATCAATGCCGCGTGCTTTGATTTGTTCCTCTGTCACATCGTCTTGGAACACCAAACGGAATTTGGCGCGGTTTTCGCTCAATTCCGAAAT
>CAMGGF010000051.1 GCA_946055445.1 uncultured Ruminococcus sp.
GTAAGGGCAAATCCGCCACGAGAAACCGTGGTTCGGATTATTACCGTTACCCTACAGGGAATTATTTGCGGTTTTTCTTGGCGGCTTTTTCCGCTTTGATTTTCTCCTTCATTGCTGTTTGCTCTGCAGCAAGCGCCTTGGCTTTTTCGTCTTCTACACGGATAGACTCTTCATAACGCGCTTTCGCCTCGTCATACATATCTTTAATTTCATCATAGTGCTGATAGTTTTCCGCCTGTGCGACAAGGGTCTTTGCGTCAAGATACGGCTTAGCAAGACGGCTGTATTCGGAATTTTCATCTGTTGCCTTCTTGATGTCCGCATCGTTTTTGGCTTTTTCTTTTTTCAGCACGGCAATCTTCGCCTTGCATTCCGCAATAACCTTCTCTTGCTCGTTGGCTTTCGCGCTGTCGCCCGCCGCCTTAAATTCTTTACGAGCCTGTTTGGCGGCGGTGATTTCCGCTTCTAACGCGGTGCGAGCGGCAAGATTCTCGTCCTCGCGTGCAAAGAGCACTTCAAACACGGTAACATCAAATTCTTCAACCGCATTGTTGTGCTTTTCTTCGATTGTCTTTTTGCTGTAAATTCTGTTTTTGGCAGAGGTGATTGCCGCAGAACGTTCTTCCTTTTCCACCTTTGTGGTCTTCGGCATTGCGCGTGCGGCGACGAGTACCTCGTGCAGATGTTCCAAAGAATCCGCAGTAAGCCCCACAAGACCTGCCGATTTCAGTTTTTGGGCTTCTTCCAATTTAAACTGCCACGCGGGTGTTTGGAACTTGTTCAGTTCCTCCATAACGATTTTAGAAATTTCCACATCCTCATTATGGATAACGGCTACCTTGTATGCATGTTTAGCCGCCTTTTTCTCCGCTTTGGTCTTGGCGTGTTTTTTCGCCACCTTGAGCGCCTTCAAATCTTGAAGGGGCGCATTATACATTTTTTTCGAGTACTCAATCATATCAATCGTGGAAACGATATCTTTATCATTGAGAACGCCGTTACCGAAATCCTCAAACATGGCACGAAGTTGAAGAACTTTCACGATTGCGCGCTGGCGAACCTCAGTCATATCGTAGAAGAAATAAGGTATAAAGTTGAGAACAGCACCGACAACAGAAAGAATAACAACAACAACAAAAACATCCTTGAAGATTTCAGGGATATAAAGTACATTATAAACAGACTCAACAGCTTCGTCAAGGCTTTCAATTCTGCCCTGAGAATACTGGATAATTTCGGCGGCTCTGGCATGAACAACTTTGTCATTGATTCCGAGAGATTCATAAACAGCGGGAACAATACCGCTTGTGGCAGCGGTAATAATAGTACCTATAAGACCTACCGCCGCAAACATACCGTCAATACGCTCGCCGGTAATATATTGCTGATAGTCTCTGATGTCTGCATTTACTGCGGGCCCCAAGATAACGCCGAACGATGTCATAAGATAGTTGAAGAAAAGTACGATTGCAATGTAAACAATCATTTCCTTGGGTTGTGCTTGAACAATGGGATAAAGTAGCATAAGAAATGCGGCGTTAACAATATTGGTAACGATAAGCACATTTTTCTTACCCCATTTGCGTATTGCAAACGGAGCAGCAATCATACCCCAAAGATTGGCATTGGCAACCACCATGGTAATCAGCGTATAAAGCCCCGCGCTGACACCGCCGTCTTCCGGATTGTTATGATAGTTATATGCCCAACCGAGCATATTACCGTATGTACCCTCGAGGAAACCGACCCAACCGGCAAGCGAAATTACCCAAAACAGTTTGTTTTTGGCAACTGCGCGGATGGCATCTAAAAACTTGATGTGCACAACATGTGTGCGTGCCTGCACGATTTTCTCCTGTGTATTGGCAAAAATGTAAACAGAACAAATAACGCCGATGATGGCAAAAGGCGGATACAAAATTCTGTATAATTTCATATCATACAGGTCATTGTTCGTCGCCGCCTGTGCAACAAGCGGAAGAACTGCCGTTGCAATAGAGGGCGCCAACGAATAAACAACAGACTTAATGCCCAAAACATCGGAACGCTCCGTTGTGTCGGGAGAAAGAACCATAATCAGGTTCTCATACGAATCATAAAAGAACATATAAAAGAACTGGAAGCCGATATTAAACGCAAGCACAATGGCGCCTTTTACGAGTTGGCTTTCAATTCTCTCATAGGGCGTCCAAACCATACCGATAACCAACAGGCAGGTCGGCAAGGCCATAGAGAGCATATACGGGCGATACTTTCCCTTTTTACTGCGGGAATTGTCAATAATCGCCGCGCGTATAGCCGTTGCAGGGAAGGATACTACGAGAGAAATGATATACAATATGTACATTAAATTTGGCGCAATACCAATCGCATTACCGATAATGACATTTGTGGTACTCAAGGTTAACTGCTGTACGCAGTAAATCATAAAGTACATACCGATACCGCCGAATGAGTATGCAAAAATCTCTTTAAACGGCATATACCGCCCCGGCATAGGCCGTTTCCAATAAACTTTTGCATCTGACAGCGTAGATTTTATTTTGTCAAGATTCAAAATGAAGCCCTCCAACCTTTTTTAATTTTGCTTGTACAGACATAGTTTATTTTAGCATTTCACAAACGGATATTCAACTAAAAAATAGACCGAAACGGTTGCCGCAGTTTATTTTTGTAAGTTTGTGCAAATAACCGCCTCTGTATGTAGTCATCTTGCACAAAAACAGCCGTTACAAAAACAAAAATCCGAGTTTTCCCGCATAGGAAAGACTCGGATTTTGCGTATATGACAAACAGGATTAAGATTTACACATTCTCACAGGGAATCCCGTTTTCCGCCGCATAGTTTTCTGCCGTACTGCCGACAGGCGCGATGACGGTCACGGCTGCGTCCCCTGTGAAAATATCCTTTTCCATTGTGGCAGGCGAACCCATTTTGCAGGTTTCAAGCGAAGTGCAGTTATAGAAAATGTAAGGTTCCATCGTCTGCACGCTGTCGGGCACGGTGACGCTCTTTAATGCGGCGCACTCCTCAAATGCGCCTTTCTGCAAGGTTTCCACACCTTCGCCGAGGGTCAGTTTTTCAACGGAAATACACTGGTAGAACGCGCTGGTTTCCACCGTTTTACAAGTGCCGGGAATCGAAATTTCTTTGGCGGCGCGGCATTTGAGGAACACGTGGTCGCCAATCGTTTCTAACCCTTCGCCCAAAAGGATTTTATCGGCGGAAAAGCATTTTGCAAACGCCCAGTTTTCAATGGTTTTCACCCCTGCGGGCAAAACGATTTCCGTCAGTTTATCGGCATAATAAAACGCTTTTTCACGAATGATTTCGGGCGCGCCGTTCCAAACAATCGTTTTGAGTGCGCCTTTTCCCTCGCTGTTGGTGTTATCCCCGACACTTTCAAAGGCACTCACGCCGATGTTGCGAATGTTTTTGCCGAAGGTCACTTTTTCGAGTTTATCGCAATACATTGCGGCAAAATTGCCGACAACTTCCAGCGTATCGGGCAAAACGAGTTCGGTCATTTGCGCTTTGTAAAGGGCTTTGTTTTCAAGTGCCACAACCGTATGCCCGTCGAGCGTTTCGGGAATTTCCAGAGCACCGTCTTTGCCGCTCCACGCGGTAACGGCGGCAGTGCCGTCCGAAAACAGCAAATACGTAAATGCACCGCTGACAAGCCCCTCTTGCGACACGGTTTTGCCGAGCACGGAAGCGACCGTTTCGGTTGCGGGGTCATAGGTGTCCGTATCAATGGACAGGGCATTGAGAACGGTGTCCGTCGAGCAACCGCAGAACAGCACGGAAAGCCCTAAAATAAGCACAAGCAATACAGCCGTTATCTTTTTAGCCATTGCTGTCGCCCCCTTTCCCCTTCTTCGCAAGCCGTTCTTGCTTACGGCGTTCCATATCGGCCTTGCGCTGTTCCTCTAAACGGTCTGCCTCGGCCTTTTTCAGTGCAAAAGCCTCATCTGCACGGACTTTCGCCGCCATATATTTTTCGCGAATTTCGTCAAGATGTTTGAAGTTTTCGCATTCTTTAATCATGCGGTCGGCGTCAAGCAAAATCTTTACGGAACGCACATACTGCGACTTTGCATTGACATAAGCCTTGATTGCCTTCTTCTTGGCGATACGCTGAGAAAGTGTCTCTTCGGGCATTGCCTCTGCCGCCGCAAGTTCTGCATCATCGGGCGCCTTAACTTCTTTATGCTTAAAGAATTTATCCATATTTTTGCGGCAGGTCAGCATCAAGCGCGCATACGCCATAGCGTCACTGCGGTACACACGCTCGTCGTGTGTGGATTTGGGCATTGCCTTTGCCTCTTTGAGCAAGGATTTGTCCGCACTGCGAATCGCCTCCACGCCCGCCGCTTTGAGTGCAACATAGCGCGCATACTGCTTTTGAATGCGCACGGTAGAATATTTATTCATTTCGTCAATTACGAAATCGCAGACGGAAATATCCTCGTTCAGGCGTTTGTACGCACGCACCTCGGCACGCGCCGCCTTTTTCGCCGCTTTTTTCGCCGCCTGTTCCTCGGGCGTAGAAGCGGGCATCTGCTTTGCGCGGGCTTTGGTATCGCGGATTTTTTGTTTCCGTTCCGCCTCGCACTGCTTATAGGCTTTTTTCAGCCGCGCAATTTCCGCTTTCTTGAACGCGCGTTCTTCTTCGGTGGTTGCGGGCAGGCGTTTTGCTTTTTGTACATCGTCTTTGGTGGTCATATGCACACGGTCTGCGTACAGGCGGTTTGCCTCGTCGATTAAGTCAATCGCTTCGACCAAATCCTCGTCTTTTAACGCGCCGTTGCCGTAGTCCTCAAACATCGCGCGGATTTTCAGCACCTTCACGATGCCGCGCTGTTTGACCTCGGTCAAATCGTAGAAGAAATACGGCACCATATTCATAAATGCGCCGATCACCGCCGCAATAATCAGCACCTCGAACATATCTTCACGGAACGAGGCAACTTCCATAACATCGTAGTTATCCTGCAGTCCAAGGCTTTGATAAATCGCGGGCAACACCATACCGGTAAACATACCGATAAAACTGCCGATAATCCCGACCGCGCCGAACATACCGTCGATACGCTCGCCGGTGTAATACTGCTGATAGTCACGCATATCGGCGTTGATACCGGGGTTATACACAATGGCGAAGGAGTTTACAAAGCCGTTTAAGTAGTACAGAATAATCAGCGCATACAAATTCTTATATAACGGATACAAAAGACCGATTAAGAAAATGTTGGCGAAGTTGCACCAAATCAACAAGTTGCGTTTGCCGATGGTGCGAATGGCAAAGGGGCAGATAATCATTGCCCACAGCGCCGCATTACCGATAAGCGTCGTCGCGATACCGTACAGCGCCATACGCTCGGGATACCCGTAAATGAAGTTCCAGCCGATAATCACGCCGACTGCGCCCTCTAAGAAGCCCAGCCACCCGGCAAGCGAGGTAATCCAGAAATATTTATTCTTGGCAACCGCACGGAAGGCGTCGGAAAACTTGAAGTGCGATACATGCGTTTTGGCAACAATGATACGCTCTTTGGTACCGAACACCGCAATATAGGTGAGCGCCAAACCGGCAATCGCCACAATCGGGTGAATGATACGGTAGGTCATAATATTGTTTAACCCGCCTGTAAATTTGGAAAGCATCGGGATAAACAAACCCGTTAAGGACGGTGCCATAGAGTAAATAATCGAGGACACCGAAACAATATCCGTTCTCTCGTGGGAGTTGGGTGAAATAACATTGACCAAATCCGTAAACGAGTTTTGGAAGAACGGGTAACAGCATTGCAACAGGTTATAAATGATAAACACCGCCGCCGCTTTTTCCACATAGGACATCGTCTCATATGGCAGCCACACGAACAGTACCGACAAAATCACCGTCGGAACACCCATCACCGCAAGCCACGGGCGGAATTTGCCCATTTTCAGGCGCGAGTTGTCGATAATATACGACCGCGCAATGGTAATGATAAAGCCGATAAGCGTGGACGCAACTGCCATATATTGCAGGTGCATCGGTTTGATGCCGATGGTATTGCCGACCAAAAAACTGGTTGCCGCCAGCGCAATTTGCCCGGCAAATGCCATAACAAACTGCACGCCCATGCCGCCTACGCCGTAGGCAATCATTTCTTTGTAGGCAACATACTTCCCCAAAGGCGGTGTTTTCCAATAGGTTTTGACCTTGGATAACCCGTCTTTGGCTTTTTCTACTAATTTCATAAAAAGCCCCCTGTGGTTTTTATACAACATTTTGATTTTAACATAAGCAAAAGGCAAATTCAACCACAAAAATGCAATCACAGGAAAAAACAAACTTTATAAGAAGAACCCGCAATAAGCATGAAACAGATCCCGCAGTTTGCGGTGCGATACAGGAAAGTTATCACAAATACTTCAACCTAAACGCAAATCGGACGCTTTCAAACTTAGACCCTGCGCAATTTGTACCCGGATTGGATATTGAAATGATGTATCGGGATATGTATCTTGCCTGCGAAGGGTATTTGTGGGAAATGGCACAAAGGGGCAATATGGATAAAGTACATCACGCCTTTCGGCTATGCGGACGGCTCGGAAATCGTCAGTACAGCAAGCCTTGACGCCGTACTTATACTGATAGGTACGGCGTATGCCGTAATCGCCGTCATTTTAGCATTTCGGAATATACGAAAAAGGATATCGCATAAAAAGCGGACTGCAAATGAAAAAGAGTAACCAAACGGAGCAGAGCAGGGGTAAAAGTAAGCAAAAGTAAACCTTTTACGGTCTTGATTTGGCAAAAAGCTTATCTTTGATTGAATGTTGATAAAACCTCCGACTTCGGGTACTTTTTCATATAACTGTCAATTATAGTTTTATCTTTACTAATGATTAGTATCCACGAACTATCGCAAGGAACAATTTCAACAGAAGAAAGAGGGTGTTGAAGAGATACTGGGTTTTGATAATACCCGTTATAATCCTCTGACGACGGCAACGAATGTTTTAACACTTCTTCAAGCGAGATGTCCTTTTGAAATCCGCAAAGGCAACCCCAAATCCATTGAAAATCCTCTTTTGCAACTATATCGGTCAGTTCTTCTCCGGATAGCCAACAATATTCTTGCTCAAGAAATTGTTCAATATCTTTGTTTTTTGGGTAACATTCCAAGTCTGTAATTAACCAGTTGTATTGTTTTTGCACATTTTCGATTGCCTGAAAAACTGTACGCATATGGGTGTAGAATTTATGACTTTTCCTATCAATTAAACCGTATGTCATTTCGCATTCTCCTTTGCGGTGTTGATGGAAGATATGAGCATTCTGCGTATAGAGCCACAATCGTGCAAAATATTCTTTGCTATGTCAGCGGATATAATATCTGCTTTTTGCGCAATTTCAATCCAATATTCTGTTTCGTAGCATTCCTTTAAGGCAATTTGCAACTTAGCGATAAAGTCGGGACGGCTATGCGCATACTTTGCTTCACGGATGTTCGCGCCAATACTGGTGCCACTCCTCTCGAGTTGATTGGATAAAGAATAATGTCCCTTGATTCTATCAGTTAACTTTAATATTTGAATTGAAAATTCTGTTGACATATCAGCAAGTTTATTTTCAGCCATACGATCACCTCTTTGTAATCATACTATAATCATAAAGATTTTTCAATGAAATCGCACAAGTGCGATGAAAGCCTCGCACAGCTCGGATGAAATCCGCTAACGCAGATGCAATTAAATCCGTCCTTCTCCCGACGAAGTC
>CAMGGF010000052.1 GCA_946055445.1 uncultured Ruminococcus sp.
TGTTTCGCAATATTCTGTACGGCAACGGCTATTTCCGCGACAAATTCGGCAAAACAAGCGTCGATATTTATTTGCCCGACTGCTTTGGCTTTGGCTATGCATTGCCGAGTATCCTCAAACACGCGGGATTGTTGGGCTTTACCACGCAGAAACTGACTTGGAGTTCCGCCTACGGCATTCCGTTTGATTTGGGGCTGTGGCAGGGCGTGGACGGCAGTCAAATTTATGCGTCTTTGGACGCACAGGATTATGCCGCAACGCTGAAAACCGTGCGCGGGCACAAAAATGCCCCGAACAAACTGAAAAACAATATCGAAAAATACGATTTGCCGTTTACCTATTTATTGCACGGCACGGGCGACCGCGGCGGCGCGCCGAAAGAGGAGTCCGTGAAAACCGTGGTGTCGGAAAAACAGAAAAACGCCGAAAGTGACACGAATGTCGAAATCGTCAGCGTGGATAAAGTGTTCCGCGTGATGGACGAAGACCTTTCTGCCGCGCAAAAGAAAAAACTGCCCGTTTGGAACAACGAACTTGTGTCTACCGACCACGGCGTCGGCGGGTATACCTCGCGCGCTTTGGGAAAACGCTGGAACCGCAAAAACGAACAACTTGCCGATGCGGCAGAACGGTTATCCGTTGCCGCCGCGTGGTGCAAAGCGGGGGAATATCCGCAAAAAGAACTTGAAACCGCTTGGAAACGCGTCATCGCGCACCAATTCCACGACGATTTGCCGGGCACTTCGTTGGAGCGCGTTTACAAACGCAGTTGGAACGAATATGCACTCTCCTTAAATCAGTTCGGCAGTCTGTATGAAGCGGCGGCGGAAAATCTTGTGCGCCAAATGACCGTACCGTTCGCGCGCGGCAATGCCGTGGCGGTCACCAATCCCACGCAGTTTGCCCGTACCGAAACGGTTGAATGCCGTATAGACGCGCTGAAAGATGCAAAATTCGTATATGTGAAAAATGCAAAAGGCAAAGCGGTGCCGTCGCAAATTGCGAACGGCAAAATCCTATTCTCTGCCACTGTGCCTGCAAACGGTGCGGCGGTATACTGCATTACCGCCGCCGAAAAGCCCTATTCGGGCACATCGACGCTGTCGGTGACAGAACGCACATTGGAAAATGAAAAATATACGGTTACCTTAGACGATAACGGCGATATTGCCTCGGTATTTGACAAAACGCTTGAAACAGAACTGCTCAAAAGCCCTGTGCGTATGGCGTTACATAAATACAACGGTTCGCACCCGTGGCCCGCGTGGGAACTCGATTACCCCGAAGTGATGGCGGAGCCCGTCGCATATGCCGCCGCGCCGCAGTTTAAAATTGCGGAGAACGGCAGTGCGCGCGTGTGCATCGAAACCCGCCGCTTTGCGGGCGCATCTGTGTTTGTGCAACGCATTTCTTTGGGTGCGGGAGAAACCGTTGTACGCATCGAAAATGACATCGAATGGTACAGCCCGCGCACGCTGTTGAAAACGCCGTTTTCGTTCACCGTGCAAAATGAAACTGCCGCCTACGATTTGGGACTCGGCGTCATTCGCCGCGGCTTGAATACCGAAAAACTGTATGAAGTCCCCGCGCAAAATTGGGCGGATATCAGCGGTGCGGATTACGGTGTGTCGGTGCTCAGCGACTGCAAATACGGTTGGGACCACCCCACCGCCGATACTTTGCGCCTGACGGGAATCCATACGCCGCGCGGCGACTTTTTACCCGACAGCCACCAAAGTTATATGGATATGGGGCGCAACGCTTATGCCTTCGGTATTTTCAGCCACAAAGGCGCCGACCTTGCCGCCACACAAAAAGCGGGCATCTGCTTTAATCAGCCGATGCGTGTATTCTCTGCGCCACTTCGGCAAACGGGCGTTTGGGAAAGCGAATTTTCCTTTGCGTCGCTTTCCGATGACGCGGTATTGCTTCGCTCCGTGAAATGCGCCGAGCGTGACCGAAATACCGTGATTGTCCGCGTGAATGAGGGCACGGGCGAAAAACGCAAAGATGTGCATTTGCGTATGGGCGCAGGCATTCGCAAAGCGTGGAGTTGCAATGCTTTTGAAGAAAACCGCAAAAAGGCAAAGGTGGAAAACGGCGAGTTGGTGTTTGACATCTCCGCATTTGCCCCGATGACCTTTGCGCTTGAATTAGAGCCGCCGAAAGAAGCGGCAATGCAAGCAGAGAGCACGCCGATACTGCTTGCATACACGCAAAAAACTGCGTCGAAAAACGCGTTGCGCCGCGATGGGATTTTGGGCGACTGTACCGTGCCGCAAGAGCAATTCCCCGAAACAGTACGGTGCAAAAACACGGTGTTCACGCTGTCGGCAAAGCCGCAGAACGCTATGCGTGCCTGCGGGCAAACCCTGCTTTTGCCGAAAGGGACAAAAACCGTTGCGTTGTTGCTGACGGCGGTCGGCGGCGACACACGCGTGCAGTTCAGAAACGGCGAACATACCGAAACCGTTTTTGTGCCCGATTGCTTTGAAGCGCTCGGCGCGGGCGATTTGGTTCGCACGAAAACTTCGGGCTATGTGAAGGATTGCACGCTGGCGTATGCGTTTACGCATATGCACAAAGCGAACGGCGATGTCACGGCGAAACAATGTTATTTGTTCGCGGTGGAAATTCCCGTTTCGGGCGATACGCTGACTTTGCCCGTTGCGGAAAATGTATTGATTTTTGCCGCGTCTGCTTTGTCGGCTGTGCCGTGCGGCAAAGCCTTACAGCCGCTGTATGACGATTTCAAAAAAGAGACAATTTCGTATACGCGTCCGTCGTATGAAACCGCAGTCAGCCGCGCCTATCATTTGCTGTCGGCACTTGAAAGCGTGAAACCGCTGAAACCTTTTTTGGAGAAATTATAATTTGTCATCCTGCGCGATAGCGAAGGATCTCGAAACTCCACAAAATAAAAATATGCGAAACGAGATTCTTCGCCTGACGGCTCAGAATGACAATCAGGCGGGCGAACATAGTTTGCCCGTGTAATTTGATATAATTTTGCGGAACGGTACGACCGTACCCTACGCATTTCGGTCATTCTGAGGCGTAGCCGAAGAATCTCTTGAAGTTTTTTGAGATCCTTCGCTACGCGCAGGATGACATTTATCAGAACAGCATAAAAACACCCCGCCCATACCAAAAAGCGGTATGGGCGGGGTGTTGTTGTATAAAAGACCATTTCGAAAAACAGGTTACCCCTCGGGCAGGTAATATTTTGCCTGTGCGTCCCAAAGGCGGCGGTATTCGCCGGTTTCGTTCGTGAGCAAATCTTCGTGCGCGCCGTGTTCCACAAGTTCCCCTTGTTTGAAAACGGCAATCGTATCGCAAAAGCGGCAGGAAGAAAGGCGATGTGAAATGTAAATGGCGGTTTTGCCCTCGACAAAATTGTTGAATTGCTGATAAATCCGATGCTCTGCCACGGGGTCGAGCGCGGCGGTCGGCTCGTCGAGCACCACCACGGGCGCGTTTTTGTAAAGCGCACGGGCGAGCGCGATTTTTTGCGCTTCACCGCCCGAGACCTCCACGCCGTTTTTGTCAATATCTTTGTAAAGCACGGTGTTTTCTTGCTTTTCCATACGCGTAATGCGTTCGAGCGCATCCGCCTTTGCAAGACATTGTTTTAAGTACACCGAATCGGGGGCTTCGCCTGCGGTGAGGTTGTCCGATACCGACAGCGAGAAAAGTTTAAAGTCCTGAAACACCACCGAAAAGAGTTTTCGACAGCATTCCGCGGACAATTCCTTGATGTTTACCCCGTTGACGAGGATTTCGCCGCGGTCGGCATCATAAAGCCTGCAAAGCAATTTGATAAATGTGGTTTTGCCGCTGCCGTTGCGCCCGACCACCGCGAGCCGTTCGCCTTTGTGTATTTTCAAAGAAATATTTTTGAGTGTGTCGCTTTTTGCCGACGGATAGCGGAAATATACATGTTTAAACTCGATTTCCACATCACTTAAATCCACGGTTTTGTCGCCGTACTCCATAGCGGATTTTGTGTCGGCAATGCGGAAAAAGTATTCGAGGTTCGGTTCGATTTGCGCATTTCTGCCGAAGGTGCCTGCAATGGCAGTCACGCCGGCAATCACCTGCATAAATGCGCCGGTGTAGCGCACGAGCGCTTCCATATCAAACAGACCTAAAAGTCCCTTCACGCCAATAAAGGTGTATACCCCAAATCCCACAAGCGCGCCGATCACGGCCATATAAGCGCTTGCGGCAGCAGATTGCTTGGAGGTTTCGTGTAAAATGGTTTCGCCTTTGGTTAAAAGTTCGGCGGTTGCCTCGTTCGAGATAAGCGATTGCTCTTTGTAAAGACGCACCTCTTTGCCCGAATTATAATTCGACAAAATATCGCGGTAACGGTGGAACAGGCGATTCAATTTGCCGTAGCGATACTGAGAGTGAAACCACACCTTGCTTGTGTAGTTGGTTAAAAATACCGTGCATACGGCGCTGACCCCAATGGCGGCGACCAGTACAATGAAAAACCATGGAGAATGGATAAAACCCTCGCCTGTTTTCGTAAAACCGAGTTTGAAAAGCGGCCACAAAATGCCTGCGGAACAAATCAGTGTTACCACGCCGGAAACAAAATCGTTCAGCATCCACGCAAGTTGTGAAAAGGCGGAATAGATTTTGTCCATCGACTCGGAATGCAAGTGCACCAGTTCCTGAAATGCGCTGTCTTCGAGTTTGGCGTAATCCAGCGTAAACAACTTATTTTCAATCGTGAGGCGCTCTTTTTGCGACAGTCGTGTGCGTGACATCTGTAAGGTGAGGTTGAGCCAATCCGTTACAAACTGAAACACGAAATTCAACCCGATGCATAGCCCGACGCTCGTAAACAGCGCGCGTTCCGAGTCGCCGGCATATAACTGTGCCACGATGCGCGCGGAAAAATACACATTGATAAACGGGCGTATGCCGCGGCAAACTGCCGCAAGGAGGGTGAGCGGCAACATCAGCGGCTCAAATCGCATGGTTTGGAGGCAGGCTTTTAGATAATACCGTGCGGTTTTCATATCGCATCGCCCTCCTCCCGATAGTAATAACTTTGCAGTTGATACATTTGATAATATTTGCCTTTTTTTGCCATCAGTTCCTCGTGCGTGCCGTATTCGGCAATTTTGCCGTCGGACAAAAACAGAATTTTGTCGCAAAAGCGTGTTGAGGAAAGACGGTGGGAAATGAAAAACGAGGTTTTGCCGCCCGAAAGCGCCTTGTACTGCAAATACAACTCGTTTTCGGCAATCGGGTCAAGCGCGGCGGTCGGCTCGTCCAAAATTAAAATCGGCGCGCCTTTGTAAAGCGCACGGGCAAGCAGAATTTTCTGCTTTTCGCCGCCCGAAAAATCTGCGGCGTCTTTATGTACGGTTTTGTCCATCCGCGTGTTTTCGCGGTCGGGAAGGGACTCAATTTTTTCGCGGATGCCCGCTTTCGTAAGACACGCCCACAGTTTTTCGCGGTCAATGTCTTCGTCGTTTTGTAACGCAACATTTTTTGCAATGCTCACGGGCAGAAAGTGGTAGTCCTGAAATACCACGGAAAACAAATCGAAATAACTGCTTTGTGAAAAATCCTCTGCGCGCGCGCCGTTGATGAGAATTTCACCGCTTGTCGGTGTATACAGCCCGCACAGCAGTTTAATTGCGGTGGTTTTCCCTGCACCGTTTTCGCCGACAATCGCGATGTTTTCCCCGCGCGCCACCTTGAAGTTCATACCTTTAATGGTTTGCGTTTCGCTGTCGCGGTAAGCAAAATGCACATCACGAAATTCCACCGAATACGCCTCTGCGGCGGGAAAATCGGGCTTTTCTTCCGCACCTTTTTCGGGCGTTTCCAAATAATCGCGGAATTTTTGGCATTCTAAGGTGCAGCGAAGCAGTTGGTTATATTGATAGGTCAACTGGGATACATAGCCCGAAAAGCCCGCGACAATGCCGAAGTAGAAAATGAAATCCGATACGGTAATCGTGCCCTTCTGTACGGCGCGGATTAAAAAGAAATAGGCAACGCCGTCGCGCAGGGCATACAGTAAGGCTTGCAGTGCCGAGGTGGCATAGGTCACTTTTAAAAAGCGGTGCATAATTTTTGTATAGCCTTTGAGCACATCGGCGGTGATTTTCAAAAACCAATCGCCCAAGGTATACAGCCGAATGTCCTTGCCTGCGGGGAATTCGTGGCTTGTCCGATAAAAATAGTTGAATTTCAGCAGTAAGGGGTTGGTTTCCTCGCGCGTGCGTTTGTCGGCGCGGTAGGTGGCTTGGTCCAAGAAAAAGCCGAGCAGGCAGGTCACCAAAATCAGCGCAAGCATAAACACAGGGAGTTTGTAAAGGAGTGCTACCGAGGTGATAATGCCGAATACCGCCTGCGAAATGCCGCAAACGACATCACAGAAATGCTGTGCACCGCTGTAATTGCCGTTGACAAAGGTGCCGCTTCTTTCCAAGCGTTCGCGCCCTTGCAGGCTTTCCACATCGACAAAATCCGCGGACATCGTTTTCCCGAACGACAGCACCGCATAGCGCATACGCAGAATTTGTGACGAACCGAGCAACTTTTGCTCCATAAACGGCGCAATCCACGAAGCGCCCGCAATTCCCAAACACAACAGCGCCACGCGCAAAACCAGCGTGGAAACCGATACCTGCTCTTGAATACTGTCCATCATCACTTTCGGCGCAAAAGCAGAAAGCATCGGTACGGCAATCAACGCGGGAATACGCGCCAAAAGGTACAAATAACTGCGTTTGTGCCACTTGTACCAGTTTTTAAACATATATTGCATGTTGTTAAGCGTTTGCCCGCGTTGCGGTTTCATCGGGTTTTCCTCCAAAAGCGTTTTGAAACTTGTAAAAGCAGTATACGGCTTTTTTACGCCGTTTGCAAGTAAAATACATAGAGAAAGACGCGCTTTTGGGGAAATCTGTCTGTAAAATTTTCGAAAATATAGATTTCAGGCGGTTTCAAGCACCGTGTTCGGATAATAATGCGCCAAAATTTCCTTGTAATCCGCACCCTGCCGCGCCATATAGTCCGCACCGTATTGACTCATACCCACAAAATGTCCGCTACCCGACACGGTGAACCGAAAATTGCCGTCCGCGTAACGGACTGTAAAAGCGGGCGAGCGAAGTCCCAAACGTGCGCGAAGTGTCTGCCCTGTTACGGTTTTTCCGCCGACGCATACGGAAATGACGACACCGCTTTCGGTGTCGGACGCTTTTAAATCGGTTATCCATTCCGCAGGGTTGTCACCGAGCGTGATTTGCGAGTCTGCCGAAAGGACTTTGCGCACTTCATCGGCGGAAAGCACGGTTTCGGTTTGCAAATCGGGCGAAAGACGGTCACCCGTGCTCGGTACGCTCACAAGATACGGTATGTCGCCGCCCCAGATATTTTCAGCACTTTCGGTTTTTCCCGCACATAAGGCAAAATATGCGGCGGTAATGGGCTTGTTTTCATAGGTGAGTTTTTGCCCGTACACCGCGTTTACGGCGGCGGTGAATTTTTCGGTGTAGGCGTCATATTTATCGCCCCACTTTTCGCGGCGGGTCTGTTCGTCATAATACCCTTGGTGTTTTCCTGTGTCATCTGTAATATCTGCCGCGCCCGCCTTGCCGTC
>CAMGGF010000053.1 GCA_946055445.1 uncultured Ruminococcus sp.
CAGATAAAGTTTACAAAAGTGCCAAACCCGGCAATGTGACCGATTTTGTGGCAAATCACCCAAAATGCGTTTTGCTGTTTGACGAAGTGGAAAAAGCGCATCTTTGTGTAATTCACTTGTTCCTGCAAATTTTAGACGCTGGCAGACTGCGCGACAATTATACAGATCAAGAGGTTTCTTTTTCCAATGCGATTATTATATTTACCACCAATGCCGGCAAACAATTGTATGAGAATGCGGATAACGGTGACTTTTCGGGTGTATCACGCAAGGTGATTTTGAATGCCCTGCAAAAAGATTTGAATCCGGAAACCGGTGCGCCGTTTTTCCCTGCCGCGATTTGCTCGCGGTTTGCATCCGGTAATGTGGTAATGTTCAATCACATTGCTTCGCACAATTTGCGCGAGATCGCAAAAAAAGAAGTATTGCGTCATGCAGAAAATTTTGAAAAGGAAATCGGCATCAAAGTTGAAATTGAAGATGCCGTTTATACCGCCTTGCTGTTTGCGGAGGGCGGCACTGCCGATGCCCGTACCATTCGCAGCCGCGCGGAAACTTTCTTTGATGATGAACTGTTTGAACTGTTCCGTCTGATTGCGTCGGAGAAAGTGGCGTCTGACATTCAGGATTTAGAGAAAATCTCGATTTGTGTGGATTTGCCGCAAAATAATCCGGAATTGCGCGTTTTATTTGAACATAAAGAAACGCAATCTGCACTTGTATTTGCGGCAGAGGAAACGGTTGCACTGTGCAGTGCAATGAATCCGGACCTCACATATATACCCGTGCAGGATACCGCGTCAGCCGTCCGCGTTTTGCATAAACAGGACATTCAATTTGTTTTGGTCGATTTGACTTTCGGGCAAATGCAAACACAGCAGTATTTGAATTTCGAAGATGTTGCTTCTTCTGCGCGCGATTTCTTGCATTATATGCGCGAACAGCACAGAGATTTGCCTATCTATATACTGCAAACACAAGCCCGTACTTATAATGAGGAAGAGCGGGTGTCTTTCCTGCGGCAAGGCGTGCGCGGCATTGTGCCTTTGACGGCGGCAGAGGATGTATTTAAAACGGAAATGCATAGCATTTGTGACAATCTGTACCAGCAAAGAAGTATGACAGCACTGGCAAAAGCAAATAAAATGGTCATGTTTGAAACGGCACAGGTGTTGTCTGCGGACGGGAAACATGCCGAAATCAGATTGTTTGATTTTGCCTGGCATGTGGCAGTCGATGCGGAAGATACACAGAATATTCTCAGCAATATTTCCAAGCCGAATGTACGCTTTGACCAAGTTATCGGTGCGCAAGATGCAAAGAAAGAACTGCAATATTTTGTGGAATACCTGAAAAATCCCAATAAATATCTCGGCACAGGTGTTCGTGCGCCGAAGGGCGTTTTGCTTTACGGCCCACCCGGTACGGGAAAAACGATGTTGGCAAAGGCGATGGCGAGTGAGTCGGATGTAACCTTTATTACGGCAGAGGGCAATCAGTTCTTGAAAAAATATGTCGGAGAGGGACCCGATAAGGTACACGAACTGTTCAGAACCGCCCGGAAATATGCGCCCTCGATTTTGTTTGTAGACGAAATTGACGCGATTGCCAAGGAACGCAGAGGCAGTGAACGCGCTGCGGCAGGGGAAGAAACGCTGACAGCATTCCTGACGGAAATGGATGGGTTTAAAAACGACCCGTCAAGGCCCGTGTTTGTGTTAGCCGCTACGAATTTTGATGTGGAATCCGGGCACGAAAAAAGTTTGGACCCGGCATTGATGCGCCGTTTTGACAGACGGGTTTATATTGATTTGCCGAACCGTGAGGACAGATTGCAGTTTATTCGGTTGAAGTTGGAAAGCCATTCGGCATTCGAAATCAGTGAAAAAATGGTGGAGAGCATTGCAATTCGCTCCACCGGTATGAGTCTTGCCGCGTTGGATTCGGCATTTGAATTGGCTTTGCGCTCGGCAATTCGTGACGGTAATTTAAAAGTAACCGATGCAATTTTAGAGGAAGCCTTTGAAACCTTTAACAGCGGTGAAGCCAAAAAATGGGATTTATCGCTGCTGGAGCGTGTTGCGCGGCACGAGGCGGGGCATGCGTTCCTTTGCTGGAAAGGCGGGGAAACGCCCTCCTATGTAACAATTGTTGCACGCGCCAACCACGGCGGATATATGCAACATGCGGACAATGAGGGAAAAGCCATTTATACCAAAGAAGAACTGCTTGCCAAAATTCGTACTTCTTTAGGTGGGCGCGCGGCCGAATTGGTGTATTACGGCGAAAAGGACGGCATATCCACCGGCGCAAGCGGTGACCTTGCTTCCGCTACCAATCTGGCAGAGCAGATTATTTGTACTTACGGTATGGATGCATCTTTCGGACTTGCGGTTGCAAATGCGCACAACGCGAATGCAGGTGCGATTTCATCGGAAATCAGAACGGCGGTGAACCGTATTCTGCACGAGGAATTGCAGACGGCCGTTCAACTGATTTCGGAAAACCGCGACCGGATCGATGCGTTGGTACAAGTGCTGATGACGAAGAACCATTTGACGGGCAGCGAAATTCAGGCGGTTTTTGAGCAGAAATCCCAAAGTGTAGGAGAAACGGTATGACAGATAAACAAGTGATTGCTTTATGGGTCTTGCTTGCCGCTTCGGTTTTGTTTGCGCTTTTGCCGATTTTTGCGGAAATTGTTTTGTTGTGGCGTCGTAAAACCAACAAACAAAATATGCGTTTTAACAAGAATCTGCTATGGATATCCGTTCTGTTGCTTGCATCCGTTTGGTGCGTGCGGTTTGCCGTGGGGTATTACGGTATTTTGCAGGCTGCACCGGAGGAACAGTCATTAACATGGGCTGAAGAACTGCTGAACAGTTTTGTGCACGCGTTGCAAACCTTCAGTATGGACGAAGATTATACGGCATATATTTTGGACGGAAAGTCCATGATGGAAGCACTGACTGCACCGAGTTCTGCTTGGGTAAGCGTCTACGGTAAGTATGCCTCTTTACTGAATTTCTTTGCGCCCATTGCCGGTGGTGCGATTGTTTTTGATATTTTAACCGGCTTTTTCCCGCGAATCAGACTGTGGGCATGCAGTTTGGCTTTTTGGCGAAAGAAATACTATTTCAGCGAGTTGAATGAAGGCTCTCTTTCTTTGGCAAAGAGTTTGCGGGAAGAAGAACACAGATTATTTTATCAGCCGCTTCTGGTTTTTACAGATGTGTATTCCGATGACGAAAACGAAACAAGTTCGGAATTGTTGGCGAATGCCAAAGCGCTCGGCGCCATTTGTCTAAATGATGATATAACGACGATGAAAACCCGCTTTGTTCGGCAAAAAGTATATTTTCTGATAGATGAGCAGGAAATCAGTAACATAAAAACTTTGGCAGAACTGGCGGACAAAAAGCACAGTAAGGCTTTAAGAAAAACAGAGATATACATTTTCTACCAAGATGATTCGTATGTATTGACAGAACGCCATATTTATTTGCAACTGCGAAAATTGTTTCGCGAATCGCTGGAACAGCAAACAAAATCTGTATTTGGGCAGTTTTGCCGTAAAAAGAAATATTTGGAGGCACAGAATGCCTCGAAAGAGGAGTCTAAACCGATTTCGGATGCAGATGTGTATGATGCACTGCTGGACGAAACAGCACCTGCAGTTATCCGCGTGCGGTATTATCAAAATTTGATTTGCAATTTGTTAGAGGAGATTCCGCTGTATACACCGATTCTTTCGCAGCCGGATGTGCAGACACTGAATCTGGCGGTTATCGGAAACGGAAGTATCGGGTCGGAAATGATACGCAATGCCTATTGGTGCGGTCAACTGTTGCATCAGCGTTTGTCAATGAATGTTGTTGCTTTGGACAGCGAACAAGAGGCGGTGCAAAAAATCAATGCAATCAATCCGGATATTTTAGACAGTTGCGTGCCGCGGCATTCTATGTTGGCGGTGTACCCCGAAGTTTCCGCGGAAGAGCAGGTGTATAATCCGCCGTATTGCGTATTCCGATACAGCCAAGCGGATGTGCGATTGCAATCACCGGAGAGCATAGAGTGTGTATCGGTAACAGATACAGATGCGGAGCAATCGTTGCGTCTTGTCGATGCGGATTACTTCTTGGTTTCTCTCGGTTCTGATGAAGCGAATATACAAACCGCCGAGGAACTTTACAGAAGTATCGCTTCCCGGCAACTCTGTACCGACGATTCCAAACAGGTTGTGATTGCCTATGTTGTATATGATCCGCAACTGTGTCGCGCGGTCAATGATTTTGCAAAGGAATCGAGATCAAAAGCGAAACATACACCGAATATACGGATGCGTGCCATCAGCGGACTGGATGAAGTATACAGTTATGAGAATCTGTTTATGCGCGGACAAAATGAAAAAGCACATGCCGTCGATGCGCGGTATCAGCGACTTGCGCACCGCGAAGGGTTAGCCGAAAGCGAAACGCGCAGTAAAGAGTCGCAGGGTAAGCGGCTTTCTCATCGCGAACTGGTTGCCGAAAGTGAAGCACGCAGTGAAAAGGCATATAATTATCAATCCAGTTTAGCAAACAGCATTCACGAAAAGTATAAACTATTTTCGACTTATGTGTATCATAAAACCGCAGGTACAACGAATGCGGATTGGAACACATGGCTGTCCGAACACGGGGACTATTTGTGCGATGCGTCTGAAACAGAGTTGCGACAATGGCTCGGTTGGTTAGAGCATCGCCGTTGGAATGCTTATATGCGTTCTATCGGTTTTCGGCGCAGTTGCGTGGCGGCACAAATGCAAGGGGATAATAAATTTATGCTGAAAAGACATTCTTGTTTGGTGGAATGTCAAAAGCCGTCGCAACGCAGCGAGAGGCCCGATTACTTAGATGTGCAGTCCAAAAACGACAACAAGCCTTATAAAGATTGGGATTTACCGCGTGTTCGCGGGGAAGAATAAAGGGTATGTTAAGAAAATTCTTGGAGGGTTTAATTCATTATGTATACGCCGACTCCGATTGATACAAGCAAAATCGTTTTACCGGAGGATTTGTTGCAGTTGACGGAACAAATTGCAGAAAATGTGCACGATGTTTGGGCCGTCGGCAGAATACAGGCAGGTTGGCAATACGGAAAAGAGCGTAATGATGTCGAAAAAACGACACCCTGTCTTGTACCGTATGCGGACTTGACCGAAGCGGAAAAGGCATTTGACCGCAACACTGCTTTGGAAACGCTGAAACTGATTGTGGCATTAGGTTATAAAATCGAAAAATAGGATTAATGCCGAATCTGTATTTCGGCGGCAAATTTTATCAAAAGGGGGCGAGTCGGTTGTCGGATACATTGGAAGTATCTTCTGTATTAAACAGGCAAGACTTAGAGGATGATTATGAGGCATGCCGAGAACTCGGAAAATCTCTGTATTTTCGCGAAGAAGTTTATCCGAAAAGCAAGCGGGACGGTTTGTCTTTGTTGCTTTGGGCATCGCGGCACGGCGATCCGGAAGCAAAGTATTATATCGGGCTTTTTTTACTGTCAGGTGTTTTGAAAAGTGTTAGGGCGGACTCGAAAGAAGCGGGTTTGGCTGAATTGTGTCAGTCCGCCAACAGCGGTTTCTTACAGGCGCGGCGTTTCCTGAATCAATATTGTTTAAAGGAATACACGAAAACCGTGTCTGACGGGATTCCCGTTTCGTCAACGGCCGGACCGTTGGTGGATTTCGACGGAAATCGCATACATATTGATTGCAGCGGCATTTTGACACCGATTGATGCAAAACTCACCTATGAAAACGGGTGTAACATTTTGACTTTTTGTGTGAATCTTGCTCTGCTCTCAACAGAGCAAGGCATTACGGATATAGATGCTTTTATGCGTGCTGTACGCAACGGAATGGAAGACTGGGCAGGGCATTACGAGGTGTTCGGCGGTCAAAAACTGGAAGTTCGGGTGGAAATTACTACGGAACACCGTGCGTACGACAATGTGTATATTCTGCCGTTTACAAATGATGTTCGGGAAACTGCTGCAGAGGCTTTCGACAAATACCATACGGAAAAAGCAAAGAAACTGGTAGACGATATTTTGACTTCCAAACGCTCCGCGGCCGGTGTTGGGATGCGAAAGTGGAGTACAAAATCTCGCAAATGGATACTGATTCAAAGTCAATCCGGTCGGTTTGATGAATACGAGGAAATTCGCGCCGTTGCGAAACATGAATTCGGGCATGCTTTGGGTTTAGGCGATCTTTACTGCAGTGATTCCGATGGGTTAGCCGGTGTGGAAAAAGGCGTTTATAAGGAATTAGACAGTTTTTATATCTATAATAAATCTTATAATTTGGTGATGTGCGACCATCACGGCCCTATCAGTAACAATGATATTGAAATGGTCGTTTTGGCGTTTAGTCAAAATAAAATGCAAAACTATCAACCAAGAAAAATGAAAGGCACAATTTCTGATGCTTTAGGAAAGGGAAATTAACATGGAAAACTTAAAAATGTATTCGGAGTCCTTTAAATTCAAGTTCGAAAAATTCCTGACGGGATGTGATGCGATTGAAGAACTGGAACAGTGGGATAAAGAAGAAAACGGGGAAATGGATGCTTTTTACGCCAATGATTTGGTGAGCATCGTGCTTCGCTTAATTGCCGCAGACGGCAATTTTGCCGAGCAGGAAACAGAGTATATTAACAATATATTCGGATTTGATTATTCTACAGAAGAACTGAAAGATATTTATCGCACTTGCGCGGAGGGAATCGAATCCATTTTCGATTCGGAATTCCAAAGTGGGTTTACATACTTAAAATCCATCAATGAAAAACTCGCCGCGGCGTACAAGGAATTGATTGACTTAATTTGCGATATCGTAATTGCGAGCGACGGTGTCATTGACGGTGCCGAAACACAACTTGCCCAAAAAATCAAGTCCGTCACGGTTTGAACCTATAACAGAGAAGCAACGAGTTTTCCACTCGCTGCTTCTTTTTTATAAGAACGGTTTTTACGGAATAAGTCTTCACGCATACTGCCCGCATTCCGTGCAAAACTACTTGACAAGATTTGCATTTTGCGGTATGATATTAGAACAAATGTTCTATTTTGTGATAGGAGAAATATATGTCGGAACAGATTTTCAAATTGCACGCGCCGTATCACCCGACGGGCGACCAACCCGAGGCGATTGACGCATTGGTTGCGGGGCTTAAAAAAGGCTATATGGAACAAACACTGCTCGGCGTTACAGGTTCGGGTAAGACTTTCACGATGGCGAATATCATTGCGAAAATGAACCGACCGACGCTGGTTTTGGCGCACAACAAAACGCTTGCCGCCCAACTTTGCTCGGAGTTTAAAGAATTTTTCCCCGAAAACGCCGTAGAATATTTTGTATCCTATTATGACTATTATCAACCCGAGGCGTATATTCCCACCACCGACACCTATATCGAAAAAGACTCTGCGATTAACGACGAAATTGATAAACTGCGCCATTCGGCGACTTCTGCGCTGTCGGAACGGCGCGATGTGATTATCGTGGCGAGCGTGTCTTGCATTTACACCTTGGGCGACCCGATTGATTACCG
>CAMGGF010000054.1 GCA_946055445.1 uncultured Ruminococcus sp.
TGTGTCTACCTTCAAAAAGAAAGGACGAGAAATATGTTGTTTTCACAGGACATCGGTATCGACCTCGGTACTGCAAACACACTGGTATTTGTTAAGGGCAAGGGCATTGTTATTCGCGAACCGTCGGTTGTGGCGGTGGATGTCAGCGAATACCCGCAAAAAGTGGTTGCTGTCGGCGACAAAGCCAAACAGATGATTGGCAGAACGCCCGGTTCCATTACCGCCGTGCGCCCGTTAAAAGACGGCGTTATCGCGGACTTTGAAATTACCTCGGATATGTTAAAGGAATTTATCCGTATGGCGATTAACAAATCCCCGTTTTCAAAAGCGCGGGTGCTTATCTGCATTCCCTCGGGCGTTACCGAAGTCGAGCGCCGTGCCGTGCACGATGCGGCACGCAGTGCGGGGGCGAAATATGTCGGTTTGATTGAAGAACCCATGGCGGCGGCAATCGGCGCGGGCTTGCCCGTTTCTGAGGCAATCGGCTCGATGGTTGTCGATATCGGCGGCGGTACGAGCGAGGTTGCGGTGATTTCATTCGGCGATATCGTTACCGCGCAGTCGGCGCGCGTGGCGGGCGACAATTTCGACGAGGCGATTATCGCCTATATTCGCAAAAAGCACAACCTTTTAATCGGGGAACGCACCGCCGAGGATATCAAAATCAAAATCGGCTCGGCGTACCCCTATGACGGCGAGGGCGCAATGGATGTCAAAGGCAGAAACCTGTTGGACGGGCTTCCGAAAAACATTGAAATCACTTCCGAGGAAGTGCGCGAGGCGCTCTCCGACCCCGTCAACCAAATTCTCGATACCATTCGTTCCACTTTGGAAAAAACCCCGCCCGAACTTTCGGCGGATATTATCGACCGTGGGATTATGCTCACCGGCGGCGGCGCGCTTTTGCGGGGGTTGGACAAACTCATTTCCATTGAAACCCGTATTCCCGTGCATGTAGCGGAAAATCCACTGGACTGCGTGGTGGACGGCACGGGCAAATGCCTGGAAAATGAGGGCGGCCTCGACATTATGGGTAAAAAACACTACGACTGATATAGGGTTCTCTGAGAAACGGCGGAGAGAAGTATGCGTAATTTTTTGAAAAGCACAAGTTTTAAAATACTGCTGGCGGCCGCTGTGGGCTTGCTTGCGTGTGTGATTGCTGCCGCGACGCTCGCGGACGGCACATCTCCGCTGACTTCCGTTATTGGTACGGTGTTTTCCCCACTGCAAAAGGGCTGTTCGTACCTCTCGGAAAAATTCGACGATTTTTCGGGTGGGTTTATCTCTGCCGACAGTTATAAAAACCGCGTGGAAGAACTTGAACAGCAGGTGGCAGAGTACCAAAGCAAATTGGTGGACTATGAAAAACTCCAAAAACAGGTGGAAAGTTACGAAAAATTTTTGGGTGTGAAAGAAAAGAATCCCGATTTTCGGTTTGCCGTAGGCACGGTTATCGGGCGGGACGCGGCAGATGTGTTCGGCTCGTTTGTATTAAACTGCGGTGCGTCGGACGGCGTGTCGGTCGGGGACCCTGTCATCAGCGGGGAATATTTAATCGGGCTTGTATCCGAAGTGACACCGACCACCTGCACGGTGCTGTCGGTCTGCGACCCGAAAGTCAATGCCGCGGCGTATGAAATCCGCACGGGTGAAACGGGCTATACCGAAACGCCCGCAAAACTGGGCGTCAACGGGCGGCTGAAACTGACGGGGCTTTCGCGCAACACGGCGGTCGCGCCCGGCGGGATTGTTTGTACTTCGGGCGTCGGCGGCGTATATCCGCGCGGCTTAATTATCGGCACGGTAACTGCCGTGGAAAAAGAAGAGGGCGACATTTCGTATTATGCCGAGGTGCAACCCGAACTGGACCTGTCCGAAGTGCAGGACGCCTTTGTGATTACGAGTTTTGAGGGGAAAGGCGATGCGTAAACAGCAGAAAATTTTGTGGATACGGCGCGGCATTTTTGTGCTGTTGCTCGTGTGTGCGCATTTGGTGCAAAACACGCCCGGTTGGTTTCCCTCTCTTTTTGGGATACGGGCGTATTTTCTGTTGACTTTTACGGTTTGTCTGGGACTTTTTGAGCGCGAAATCGCGGGCGCGATGTTCGGGCTGTTTGCGGGCGCGCTGTGGGATACCGTTTCGCCGCTCGGCGACGGATACCACGCGTTTTTGTTTTTATTGGTGGGCGCGGCGTGCGGTGTGCTGATTAACACCGTGATGCGCAACAATTTGGTGACGGCGTTTTTGCTGAATACGGCGGCGCATCTGCTGTACGCCGCTTTGTATGCGGTGCTGTTTGTGTCCGCGCAGGGCATTGACGGCGCAGGGTGGCTGTTTTTGCGGTATTTTTTGCCGTCGGCGCTTGTGTCGGTGCTGTTTACGCCGATTGTGTATTTGATTGTGCGGTTTGTGATGCGGCGTACCCGCGTGCAGAGCGTTTATTCGGTTCGGTAGGAATTTTATAAGGAGTCGCGTTATGGAGAAAAGAAGTTTTAAAATGCGAACAACGGCGGGATTTCTCGCGGTTGTGTTTTTCTTCGCGCTCTTTTTTGCGGAGTTGTTCCGTATTCAGGTGGTGCACGCCGAGGCGTATTCCACGCAAAAAGTCGCGTTGCGCGCGTCCGAAACCACTGTTCCTGCGGCACGCGGCGAAATCCTCGACTGCAACGGTGTGCCGCTTGTGACCAATGAACAGGTGAACGCCGTTGTGCTGGACGCGTCGTATTTCCCCTCGACCAAAGAGCAGGAAAAGCGCAACGAGATTTTGCACGCCCTGATTTTGCTTACGGAGCAGGCGGGTGTCGCATGGAATGACAATTTGCCGTTGGTGTTTGACCAAAACGGCAATATACAATATAAAGAAAACACCGACAGCGACATCGCATTTTTAAAATCGCGCGAGGTTTTGCATTTGAATTCTTATGCCACGGCGCAAAACTGCTTTGACTCGCTTGTGGAAAAGTTTTCCTTGCAAAGTTACGGCAAAGAAGACGCGCGCAAAATCGCGTCGGTTTGCTATGCGTTAAAAAAGATTTCGTTTTCTGCGGCAAATCCCTTTACCTTTGCCGATGAAGTGCCGAATGATTTGGCGGCGAAAATCAAAGAAAACAGCGCGTTTTTTGCCGGGGTGGACATTCGCGTGACCACCCGCCGCAGTTATGCGGACGGCACGGTGGCGCCGCACATTTTGGGCGTAGTCGGGAAACTCAATGCCGAGGAATACACGGCGAAAAAAACCGCTTACGAGGAAGCGACTGCCGACGAAACGCTTTCCGTCGGGGACAGGCAAACGCTCTCTTTGCGCGCCTATTCTATGGACGATACCATCGGCAAATTCGGCATTGAAAGCGCCATGGAAGACTATTTGCGCGGCACAAACGGCATTTTGACCACCACAACCGACGCCGCAGGCAACAAAAGTTCCGAAATTACCACCGCGCCCATAGACGGCGATGCGGTTGTTTTGACGATTGACGCACGCTTTCAAAAGCAAGTGCAAGCGTCGCTGGCGTCGTTTATTCAGCAGTACCGTGACAAGGCGTCTATTCCCGCGGTCGGCTCTGCGGTGGTGATTGATGTCAAAAGCGGCGCGGTGCTCGCGTGCGCGACCTATCCGAGTTATGACCTTTCCACCTATTATGCGGATTACAGCACGCTTGCGGCGGACAAGAGTTCTCCGCTGTGGAACCGCGCACTGCTTTCCACCTATGAGCCCGGTTCTACGATGAAACCCGCGATTGCCCTTGCGGGATTGGAAGAGGGCATCATCACGGAAAGCACAAAGTTCCGCTGTACGCATATTTATACGCAATTCCCCGACACGCCGTTCAAATGCTTGGGCTATCACGGCAGTATTGATGTGAAAGAAGCGCTTAATCAGTCCTGCAACATTTATTTTTACGAAACGGGCAGGTTGCTCGGCATCAACAAAATGAACGAATACTGCACGCGTTTCGGGTTGGGGCAAAAAACGGGCGTGGAAATTCCCGAATCCACAGGTGTACTTGCGAGTATCGCCTACCGTGAGGCGCACGGCGGCATTTGGTATCCCGGCGATACGGTGCAGGCGGCAATCGGGCAGTCCGACAACCTGTTTACCCCCATACAACTTGCGAATTACGCGGCGACCATTGCCAACGGCGGCACGCATTATCAGGCGCATTTCGTGAAAAGCGTGAAAACAGCCGATTACAGAGAAACCGTGCTTGAAAACACGGGTACGGTTTTAAACGAAACCGGGATTTCCGAGAAGAATATCCGCATTGTGAAAGAGGGTATGCTGCGGCTCGGCTCGCGCCTTTCGGCGTTTAAAGATTTGCCCGTTACCGTTGCGGCAAAAACCGGTACAGCGGAATCCAAAGCCAAGGTGAACGGCTCGATTGTAGAGGGTTTGAACGGTTTTATGATTTCGTTTGCGCCGTATGAAGACCCCGAAATCGCCGTCGCCGTGGCGATTGAGAACTTAAACAGCGGTTCCGCAACGGCGGTGCTGGTTTCGGATATTTATAAAGCCTATTTCAACACGGCGGAAAATTACACGGCACAGCAAGGGTATAACACCGTTCTGAAATGATGTACGGAGGGCGGATATGGAAAAGATTTTAATTGCGTCGGGTAAAGGCGGCGTCGGGAAATCCACAATGGCGGTCTGCCTTGCCAATGCGCTTTGCGCGCGCGGCAAACGCGTGTTGCTTGCGGACTGTGATGTCGGCTTGCGGTCGCTGGATTTGCTGACGGGGTTAGGCTCCGGCGCGGTATATTCGTGGCTTGATTTGCTTTTGGAAAACTGTACTGCGGCGGACGCGCTTTTGCAGGACGAAAAAAAGCCGCTGGCTTTATTGACTGCACCGAACCGCTTGGAAACACCGCTAGAGCCTTCCGCATTTTCCGAAATGCTGTCTGTATTCGACGCGGATTTTGATTTTTGTTTATTAGACGCAGGCGCCGGGCTTTCCGATTTGCTGACCGTATTCGGCGGCGCGGCAGACAGGGCCTTGTTGGTTGCAACGCCGGACGCGGTTTCGGCGCGCGCGGCGGCCGCGGCGGCGGAACTTTTGCAGGAAACAACGCTGTCGGCGGAAAATCTGCGGCTGGTGTTAAACCGCTACGGCAGGCAAGATGTGCGGTACGGCACTTCGCTTTCTGCCGATGAAATGATTGACGCTACCGCGTTGCAACTTTTGGGCGCAGTGCCCGAAGATGTGCATTTGCGCGGCCTTTCCCGTGGGGAAACGGCGGCATCCCCCGCCGCAGAGGCATTTGCACGCATCGCCGCGCGGCTGTGCGGTGAAACGGTGCCGTTTCGGGAGAAAAAACTAAAATCCGTGCTCTCTTGAAAAAAATGTTGAAATTCCGTATGTTTTTTGGTATACTAATTAAGAAATTGGAATTTTTTACACATGGCCGCACGGCGCGGCAAAAATCATTTAAAGGTGGGGAAACGGTATGAATATTGCTTTGATGGCACATGACTCGAAAAAAGAATTGCTGACGCAGTTTTGTATTGCGTACTGCGGCATTCTTTCGCGCCATAATCTTTGTGCAACCGGCACAACGGGCAAAATGGTTGCCGAAGCAACCGGCCTGCACATTACGCGCTTTTTAAGCGGCTCGCAGGGCGGCGACCAGCAAATCGGCGCACGCATTGCCTGTAACGAAATCGACTTGCTTTTGATTTTCCGCGACCCGTTGAATCCCAAACCCCACGAGCCGAAAGAAAACAATCTTCTGCGGCTTTGCGATGTGCACAATATCCCTGTGGCAACCAACATTGCCACCGCCGAGGCGATTATTCACTCGCTTGAACGCGGCGACCTCGACTGGCGCGATATTGTCAACCCGAAATAAAAGATTTCGATTTCCCCCTCTGTTTCGGGAGGGGGAAAAATTCTGTTATAGGTGATGAAAATGGCTTTAATTACCAATGCAATTAAGGGTACGCTCGATGTACTTCCCAAAGAAAGTTATAAAACGCAGTATGTGGAAAGCGCTGTGCGCGAAATTGCCGAAAATTTCGGTTTTTACGAAATGCGCACCCCCGTTTTTGAGCATACCGAGTTGTTCCAGCGCTCTGTCGGCGAAACCACCGATGTGGTGCAAAAGGAAATGTATACTTTCGAGGACAAAGGCGGGCGTTCGATTACCCTGCGCCCCGAGGGCACGGCAGGCGCGGCGCGTGCGTTCTTGGAAAACGGTTTGTTTAATGAGGCGTTGCCGCAGAAAATTTATTATTTGACCTCGTGCTACCGCTATGAAAAACCCCAGGCGGGGAGACTTCGCGAATTTCACCAGTTCGGCGTCGAAGCCTTCGGCGCAGGCAATCCCGCGCAGGATGCAGAAATTATTGCGCTTGCAAACGAGGTGTTTAACTATCTCGGCGTGCAAAATTTGACGCTCGAAATCAATTCCATCGGCTGTCCTACTTGCCGCGCGGCATACCAAAAGGCGTTAAAGGCATATTTTGAAAGGTATCAATCCGACCTTTGCGAAACTTGCAGAGGGCGGCTCGACCGCAACCCGATGCGCATTTTAGACTGCAAAAGTCCCGTTTGCTCGAAAATTGCGGCAGATGCACCAAAGATTTTGGACTACCTTTGCGACGATTGCCGTGCGCATTTTGACGCGGTACAGCAGTATTTAAACGCGATGCAAATTGATTTTACTGTCAACCCTGAAATCGTGCGCGGGCTCGACTATTATACCCGCACGGTGTTCGAATTTGTCTCGAATGAAATCGGCGCGCAGGGTACGGTTTGCGGCGGCGGCAGATATGACGGACTTTTGGAAGAACTCGGCGGCAAGCCGATGCCCGCCTGCGGCTTCGGCATGGGAATGGAGCGACTCCTTTTGTTAATGGACGCGCAAAACACCCCGTTCCCCGAACGCAAGGGCTGCGATATTTATTTTGCGAGCATGGGCGAAAAAGCCAATCTCGAAGCGGCGCGGCTGGCACTGGATTTGCGTAACGAAGGGCTTTCGGCGCAGTTCGATACAGTCGGGCGGGGCTTAAAAGCGCAAATGAAATACGCCGACAAATTGGGCGCTTTGTATACGGTGGTTTTGGGCGATAATGAACTGGAAACGCGCAAAGCGCAACTCAAAAATATGAAAGACGGCGCATTGACGGAAATTTCTTTGGACGATTTCACCGACACCTTTCAGTCGATTGTGATAAAAGACGCGATGTCGGGGTTTGAGTCACTCGGCATAGATGAAACGCAACTTGCCGAAATTTTGGGAGGCACAAACTGATGGATACTTTAAACGGATTGAAACGGACGCACTACTGCGGCGAATTTTCCGCCGCGGATATCGGCAAAGAGGCGGTTGTTTGCGGCTGGGTGCAGAAACAGCGCGACCTCGGCGCATTGATTTTCGTGGATTTGCGTGACCGCAGCGGCATTTTGCAGTTGGCGTTTACCGAAAGCACCGACCGCGCAATTTTTGATAAGGCGTTCACACTGCGCGCGGAATATGTGATTGCCGCAAAAGGTGTGGTGCGTGAACGCGCGGCGAAAAATCCCGATTTGCCGACAGGCGATGTGGAGTTGGAAGTCACGG
>CAMGGF010000055.1 GCA_946055445.1 uncultured Ruminococcus sp.
ACTGCAGGAATAAAATGATTGGCAACCAACACGCCTGCAATAAACACTGAGGTAAACACACAAGTCAAATAGTCCCGCGCCTGTAATTTCATCACGCGAAGCCGCGTTCTGCCCTCGCCGCCGCGGTAACAGCGGCATTCCATAGCAAACGCCAAATCGTAAGCACGCGTAAACGCATTGACAAACAGCGGAATAAACACCGGCACAAGCGCCTTGCCGCGTTGAATGAGATTGCCTGTATCCAACTCCGCACCGCGCGCTTTTTGGGCGGACATAATTTTGTCTACCTCGTCAATCAGCGTCGGAATAAAGCGCAGCGCAATCGTCATCATCATGGCGATGGAATGGACATTGATTTTAAGCACTTTTAACGGCGAAAACAGCCGTTCAATCGCGTCGGTTAAAAGCGTCGGCGAAGTGGTATAGGTCAGCATGGAACTTGCCGCAACCAAAGCGACAATGCGAATGGTGGTAAATACCGCCATATAGATGCCGCCCTTGGTCAGTTGAAATTTGCCGAGTTCCAAAAGCACTGTGCCGTCTTTGTTGTAAAAAATCTGCAAGAACGCCGTTATCAAAACGATAATCACAATCGGTTTCAGGCTTTTTCGCAACATTTTCAGTGAAATTTTGGAAAGCAACACCGTCAATGCCAAATATAAAACCATTACACCGAGTGCAACAAAATTTTTACAGAAAAATATAAACAGAATATAAACAAATGTTAAAACAAGTTTTAAACGCGGGTCTAATTTGTGCACGAGGGAATGCCCCGGGAAATACTGCCCGATGGTGATGTCTTTAATCATTGCACCACCCCCCGAACTTCCAGCACGCGCAAAAGTTCGCGTTTTGCCGCTTCGACCGTATAAATATCGGTACGCACAGGCAAGCCCTGTTCTTTTAAGCGCAGGAAAATACGGGTAATCTGCGGGGCGTCCAGCCCCAAAGAAACCAGTTTTTCCACCTGACGGAACACCTCGCCGACCGTACCGACAAGCGCCGTGTGCCCGTGGTCCATCACGATAACTTTGGAAGCAAACGCGGCAACATCGTCCATACTGTGCGAAACGATAATCACGGTTTTGCCCGTGCTTTTGCGGTAATTTTCAATCATATCGGAAAGGCGCGCTCTGCCGCGCGGGTCAAGCCCTGCGGTAGGCTCGTCCAAAATCAGAATTTCCGGCTCCATTGCCATCACGCCCGCGATTGCCACACGGCGTTTTTCACCGCCCGACAAATCAAAGGGCGACTTTTCCATCCAATCTTGATGAATACCCACAAATTCCGCGGCTTTTGTGACCGCGGCTTTCACCTGCGCTTCGGAAAGCCCCATATTTTTCGGTCCGAACGCAATGTCGCGGTACACGGTGCTTTCAAACAGTTGGTATTCGGGGTATTGAAAACAAAGCCCCACTTTGAAGCGTGCGGCGCGGGTGATTTCTTTACTGCCGTGGATATCTTCCCCGTTTAACAGAATTTTGCCCGCGGTCGGTTTTAAAAGCCCGTTTAAATGTTGCACCAAAGTGCTTTTGCCAGAGCCCGTATGCCCGATAATACCGACAAATTCGCCCTTTTCAACGGAAATGTTGACATCTTCCACGGCGGTAATGCGAAACGGTGTCCCCTCGCCGTAAACATAAGTTAAATTTTGCGTTTCAAGAATCGGCATTTGACTTCTCTCCGAGTATGTTTAGAATTGCGTCGGATAACTCCGTATCGGTTACGATATCATCGGGCAACGGCACGCCTGCTTTTTTGAGTTCCGTTGCAAGGCAAGCGGCTTTCGGCACATCGAGCCCGACTTGTTTTAACAAAACCGCATTGCGGAACACTTCTTTCGGTGTACCGTCAAGCAGTATTTTGGCGTTATCCATCACGACCACGCGGTCTGCGGTTGCTGCTTCTTCCATAAAATGCGTGATAAACACAATCGTAATGCCGCGCTCACGGTTTAATTTACGTATGGTTTCGAGCACTTCTTTTCTGCCCTTTGGGTCGAGCATCGCGGTGGGCTCGTCCAACACGATACATTCGGGCAGCATTGCAATCATACCCGCGATTGCCACGCGCTGTTTTTGCCCGCCCGAAAGTTTGTGCGGCTCGTGATGGCGATACTCGTACATACCGACCGCTTTTAATGCATCGTCTACACGACGGCGGATATCTTCGGGCGCAACACCTAAATTTTCGGGACCGAACGCGACATCTTCCTCCACAATAGAGGCGACAATTTGATTGTCGGGATTTTGGAATACTACGCCGACGGTACTGCGTATGTCATAGGAAAGTTCTTCGTCGGCGGTATCCATACCGTTCACAAGCACCCTGCCGCTTTCGGGAATTAAAATGGAGTTGGAAAGTTTTGCAAGCGTAGATTTTCCCGAACCGTTATGCCCCAAAATCGCAAGAAAATCGCCTTTTCTGATATTCAGATTTACATTGTCCACACAAAGCGGCAAGGGTTGTTCCCCCTCGCTTGCTTCATACCGATAGCAGACATTTTGAAATTCGATTATGTTTTCTGCCATAGTGTTTTCCTTACCAATAAATTTCAGCGTTTCCAAATCGCCGTTGCGCCGCAAGGCAGTAAAAGCCCCGTTTGCGTAACGGGCAATCCGATTTCTTCGCTTTTGACCGTGCCGCCGAATTTCGGCACGACAAGCGCACCCAGAATATACTGCATCACGGCGGGTGAAAGCCCTGCGGTATACGAATTGATGAGCACCGCCAAAGGATTGTCAGACAAAACTTCACGGCACAACTCGACAAAATGATACACTTCATTTTCGAGTTTCCAAACCTCGCCGCCGGGGCCTCTGCCGTATGAGGGCGGGTCCATAATTAAAATATCGTACCGATTGCCGCGGCGGATTTCGCGCTGTACGAATTTGATGCAATCATCGACAATCCAGCGCACAGGGCGGTCAATCACGCCCGAGGAAATCGCATTTTCCTTTGCCCACTGCACCATACCTTTGGATGCGTCGACATGGACAACTTCCGCGCCTGCTTTGAGGGCGGAAACCGTTGCCGCGCCCGTATATGCAAACAAATTTAAGACTTTTACAGGGCGGTTTTGCTGTTTGATCAAATCGGACACATAATCCCAATTCACCGCCTGCTCGGGAAACACGCCCGTATGCTTAAACCCCATCGTTTTGACATTGAACGTCAAATCACGATACCCGATTTCCCAGCGGTCGGGAATACGGCTGTGCACTTCCCACTGCCCGCCGCCTGTATTGGAACGGTGATACACCGCGTCCGCCTTTTTCCACAACGGATGGGTTTTCGGCGTTTGCCAAACCACCTGCGGGTCGGGGCGAATGAGTGTAACCTTTCCCCAACGCTCTAATCGCTCGCCGCAGGAGCAGTCCAGCAATTCATAGTCTTTCCAATCCTTTGAAAAACGCATTTACATTAACCTTTCCCGTACCACTTCGGCAATGCTTTCACCGAGTTCGTGGATTTTTTGCTCGTCTTTCCCCTCTAACATCACGCGTACAAGCGGTTCCGTGCCCGAAACACGCACCAACACGCGCCCGCTGTCACCGAGTTCTTCTTCGGCGCGGGAAATGGCGTTTTTAATTTCCAAATCACTTGTAAAGCGCACTCTGCCGTAGTTCGACACACGCACATTGATAAGCACCTGCGGGTAAATTTCCATTTCGTCTGCCAATTCTTTTAAGGTTTTGCCCGTATTTTTAAGCACCTTTAACACCTGAATGGCGGACAACTGCCCGTCACCCGTGGTGGCATAGTCCAAAAAGATGATGTGCCCCGACTGCTCGCCGCCGATGCTGTATCCGTTTTCGAGCATATTTTCGAGCACATAACGGTCACCGACCTTGGTGCGCTCGCAATGAATGCCGTTTTCGTCGCAGAACTTGAAAAAGCCCATATTGCTCATCACGGTGACAACGGCAGTATCTTTTTTGAGCGTGCCGTTTTTCTGCATATATTTCGCACACACCGCAATGGCACGGTCGCCGTCCACAAGATTGCCTGTGTGGTCCACGGCAAGCATACGGTCAGCATCGCCGTCAAAAGCAAAGCCCAAATCACAGCCGTTTTCCAAAACGCATTTCTGCAAAGCGCCCATATGTGTAGAGCCGCAGTCTTTATTGATATTCACACCGTCGGGGTTGTCGGCAATCACGATGCATTGTGCACCCAAGGCTTCAAACACGGTTTTTGCAGACACACTGGACGAGCCGTTGGCGCAATCCAGGGCAATTTTCATCCCATCACAGCGCACATCGGTGGTGGAAAGCAAGTGCTTTATATAATCGTCCACCGCAGTTTTTGCGCGCGTCACCCTGCCGACATCGCCGCCGACCATTACGGGCGGCACTTTCGCTTCGTCTAAAATAATGGCTTCGATTTCGTTTTCCAACGCGTCGGGCAATTTATACCCTGTGGACTGGAAAATCTTAATGCCGTTGTATTCGCAAGGGTTGTGCGAGGCGGAAATCATCACGCCCGCATCATAATTGTATGCTTTTACAAGGTATGCCACGGCAGGTGTCGGCACAACGCCGAGCAAAAGCACATCTGCGCCGACAGAGCAAAGCCCCGCCGTGAGCGCCGCCTCTAACATTTCGCCCGAAGCGCGGGTATCCATACCGATTAACACACGCGGGCGATGGTCTAAATTCTCGGTCAGCACCATTGCCGCCGCACGCCCGATTTGCATAGCGAGTTCGCAGGTAATTTCACTGTTTGCGACGCCGCGCGCGCCGTCTGTTCCGAATAATCTGCCCATTATTTTCTCCTTTTACAGTTCGAATTTCTGTTGCCCGGGCACAGTAAACCCGAGGTGCTTATATGCAAGCGCGGTTGCCACTCTGCCGCGCGGGGTTTTGGAAAGAAAGCCGATTTGCATTAAATACGGCTCGTAAACATCTTCAATCGTCACGGCTTCCTCGCCTATCGTGGCGGCAATGGTTTCAAGCCCGACGGGGCCGCCGTTATAATTCTGTATCATTGTGGTTAACAGCAGACGGTCGATTTGGTCAAGCCCCAATTCGTCAATTTCCATTCTGCCGAGGGCGATTTTTGCCGTATCTTCGGTAATCACGCCGTTTGCCATCACTTCGGCAAAATCGCGCGCACGCTTTAACAGGCGGTTTGCAATTCGAGGGGTGCCGCGCGAGCGCGACGCAATCTCCAATGCGCCGTTTTCATCCACAGCAATGCCCAAAATACCCGCACTGCGCTTCACGATTTGCGACAGTTGTTCGGGAGAATACATTTCCAAGCGCAAAATTACGCCGAAACGGTCCCGCAAAGGTGCGGTCAACTGCCCTGCGCGCGTGGTTGCGCCGACCAGCGTGAATTTCGGCAAATCCAAACGAATGGAACGCGCAGAAGGGCCTTTCCCGATGATAATATCAAGCGCATTGTCCTCCATAGCGGGGTACAAAACTTCCTCGACACTGCGCGAAAGGCGGTGAATTTCGTCAATAAACAGCACATCGCCGTCGCTCAAATTGGTTAAAAGCGCCGCCAAATCACCCGGCTTTTCGATAGCGGGGCCCGAGGTCACACGAATTTGCACGCTCATTTCGTTGGCGATAATCCCCGCAAGCGTAGTTTTCCCAAGCCCGGGCGGGCCATACAGCAACACATGGTCTAACTGCTCGCCGCGCGCCTTTGCCGCTTCGATATAGATTTTTAAATTCTCTTTCGCTTTTTCCTGCCCGATATAGTCGTTTAAGGTTTTCGGGCGCAAAGAAAGTTCTAAGTCCCCGTCGCTCGACTCGTTAAAATCAGGCGAAACAATGCGGTTTTCCTGTTCAAAATCCATTCCTTACACCTGCCTTGCAAGTTGTTTCAGCGCTTGTTTAATCAGTTCTTCCACGGACAAAGCACTGTCTAATTTAGATACTGCCACAGCCGCTTCGCTTTGCGAATACCCGAGCATAGTGAGGGCACTTACCGCCTCCGACGCATTGCCGTCCGCAGCGGCAATCCCCGCCGCTTGAATTTCAGGCGAGTCGGCAGGCAATTCCAAGCCTTTTGCCAATTTATCCTTTAATTCCAACACCACGCGTTGCGCGAGTTTCGGACCAACGCCTTGTGCGCGGGTAATGGATTTACTGTCACCCGTGGCAAGGCACAGCGCCAATTTGTCGGGTGTTAATTCCGACAAAATCGCAAGCGCCGCTTTCGGCCCCACGCCCGAAACGGAAATGAGCAGTTTAAAGCACTCCAACTCCTGCTCGGTGGCAAAGCCGAACAAATCAAGCGCGTCCTCACGAACATTTAAGTAAGTGTAAAGGGTTACGGTACTGCCCTTTTCACCGATGGTTTTCAAAGTGGTCAGCGTTGTACTGCACTGAAACGCAACGCCGCCCGTTTCCAACGCGACGGACTGCGTGTCGAGATGCACCACACGCCCGGTAATTGCATAAAACAAGATTTAAACCCCCATTTGTTTTAACTTGCCCATCAACGAGCCGCTGGAATGCCCGTGGCAAATTGCCATCGCGAGCGCGTCGGCGGTATCATCGGGCTTCGGCACTTTTTCAAGGTTTAGTATGATGCGCGTCATTTCCTGCACCTGTTTTTTTTCGGCTCTGCCGTAGCCGACCACGCTTTGCTTAACCTGCAAAGGCGTATACTCAAAAATTTCCAATCCGTGCTGTTGGGCGGCAAGCATCGTCACGCCGCGCGCTTGCGCGACATCAATCACGGTTTTTGCATTGGTGTTATAGAACAGTTTTTCAATCGCCATAGCGTCGGGTTTGTGCCGTTCCATTAACGCGCACAGGTCATCGTATATGATTTGGAGCCGCCTGTTAAACGGTGTGCCTGCATCGGTTGTAATCGCGCCGTAATCCACCACGGAAAAACGGTTGTTTCGGTATTCCAAAACCCCGTACCCAACGATTGCATACCCCGGGTCAATGCCTAAAATAATCATAAAAAGTCCTTTTCCACCTATATAAATACTGTTCAAAAAATTGTACCATAAACCGACGAAAATAGCAAGTAAACAGAGTGTGAATTATGAAAAAAAGGAACGGTTTTTCACCGCTCCTTTTGTCGTTTATTTCGTATCTTTTTTACCGTTTCTGCCTTCGCGTTCACGAATGATGAAGCGCGTAGGCGTGCCCTCAAGCCCGAAGACTTCGCGGATTTGATTGTCAATATAGCGCTGATAACTGTAATGGAACAAATCCTTGCTGTTGACAAAGCAAACGAATGTCGGCGGGCGTGTGGACGCCTGCGTCATATAATAGATTTTCAAGCGTCTGCCCTTGTCTGTGGGGGGCTGGACGCGCGTCGTGGCATCTGCCAATACCTCGTTGAGTTTCCCGGTTGAAATCCGCATGGTGTTTTGTTCGTTGACAAATTGAATCAGTTCAAACAGGCGGTCAAGCCGCTGCCCCGTTTTGGCGGAAATGAAAATAATCGGCGCGTAACTCATAAACGAAAAATCGTTCATCAGTTTTTTGCGCTCTTTG
>CAMGGF010000056.1 GCA_946055445.1 uncultured Ruminococcus sp.
TTTTTCTCAGCCATTCTGTGCACCCCCTACCGTTTCATACAGTGCCAGCGCCTGATTGACGGCGCTTGCCATTGCCTTTGAGGTAATTGTTGCGCCCGTCAGCGCTTGAATTTCCGTATCGGACGAACCGTTTTTCTGCACGCCTATCGTGCCGGATTTGCCGACAAACTGCTGTAAGAAACTCGCATTTTTTGCATTCATACCAAGACCTGCGGTTTCGCTGATGGAGAGAATGCTGACACCCGCGACCGTGCCGTCGCCAAGAACGCCGACCATCACGACAATATCACCGCCGTACCCTTTGGCAGAGGTTTGGAACACATAGCCAATCGTTTCGCCGCTGTCGGAAAGCCCTTCAAAATACGGATACATTTCACCGTCTTTTTCGGTTTGCTTTTCGTCGGAGAAAGACGCGGCATTCGGCAAAACTTCTTTTTTCGCCGCCTCTTGCGTTTCGAGTGCCAATTTTTCAATTTGCGGCGCGGTCACGCTGTTGGTAAGCCCCAAAAGCGCCGTAACCACCGCGCATATGAGCAAAAGAGAAACGGCGGGAATCAAAATTTCTTTTGCATTTTTCATTGTGCCGCCTCCTTTTTCTCTTTTTTCTCTTTCAAAGTGCCAAACGGCTTAGGCGTTGTCAAATGCTCAATATGCGGCACCAAAATATTCATCAGAATAATCGAGAACGAAACGCCCTCGGGCAGTGAGCCGAAAATACGGATCAGCGCCGTAATCACGCCGCACCCGACAGCGTAAATCAATTTGCCTTTGAAACTTACGGGGGAAGTGGTATAGTCGGTCGCCATAAAAATCGCACCGAGCAACAAACCGCCCGCAAGGATTTGGTACGCGACAAAGGTCGGGTTGCCTTTGCCCGCAAGTAACATAATCACCGCCACGGTGCCGACATAGGTCAGCGGAATGACGGGCGAAATCACGCGGCGCACCAATAAGTACAAAAATCCGAGCAACAGCGCCGCCGCACAGGTTTCACCCAAACACCCGCCGCGCACGCCGAGGAACATATTGAAAAGCGTGGGCAAATCGCTCCCGTTAATCGCGGTTTTCATATTCTCCGCACCGTAAATCCCCGAAAATTGCGAAAGCGGCGTTGCGCTTGTTGCCGCATCTACTGCGGTAAGTTTCCACGCGAACGGCGCGGGGTAATCCGAAATTGCCACGGGGAAAGACGCCATTAACACAATGCGCCCAACCAATGCGGGATTGACAAAGTTCTGCCCAATGCCACCGAAGAACTGTTTGACCACGATAATCGCCACCGCGTCACCGATAATCACCATCCACAAAGGCATGGTCGAGGGCAGATTGAACGCGAGCAGCATACCCGTGACCACGGCGCTCAAATCGCCTATCGTATTCGGGCGTTTCATCGCTTTACGCGACAGAAATTCAAACAGCACGCAGAAAATCACGCTGACTGCCGTCACGAGAAGCGTGCGCGGTCCGAACAGGAACACGGACACGATAAGCGCAGGCATCATTGCAATCATCACATCAAGCATAATGCCGCGGGTGGTATCTGCCGTCCGCTTATGCGGCGACGCGCTGACGGTCAGCATTTTTTGAATGGTTGTGTCGCTCATTTCTTCTGCGCCTCCTCTCTCAAAACGGATTTTGCGTGGCGCATATACTGCACCAAAGGTTTGCCCGCAGGGCAGGAATACGCACACGAGCCGCACTCCATACAAACCATTGCACCTGCGTGCTCTAACTTTTTCGCGTCACGCGCAACGGCGAAACGGTGAATCAGCGTCGGCATTAACGACAGCGGACACGCCTTTGCACAGCGGCCGCAATGAATGCAATCCGTTTCGGTTTTCAGACTCATATCGTCTTTGGTAAACGCGAGCAGTGCGTTGTTGCTTTTTAAAATCGGATGGTGCGTATCGACAATCGCCATACCCATCATCGGCCCGCCGCAGACGATTTTTTCGGGTTCTTCGCGGAAACCGCCGCAGGCTTTCAAAATATAGTCAATTTCCGTACCAATCGGCACACGGATATTTTGCGGTTGAACAATCGCCGAACCGTCTACCGTTAAGGAACGGCTGACAAGCGGTTTCCCCGTTTTAATATACCGCGCAATAAACGCCGCAGACGCGACATTCATCACCACACAGCCGACATCGGCAGGCAGTGCCCCGGGCGGCACCTTTCTGCCCGTTGCGGAAAGCACCATCATTTTTTCGGCGCCTTGCGGGTATTTGGATTTTAAAGGCATTACTTTGATTTTGTCGTCGGTGTCCTCTTTTTCGGCAATGCGTTCGAGGATTTTAATGGCTTCGGGTTTATTGTCCTCCACCGCAATCACCACACGCTGCACGCCGAGCATATCCTTTAACAGATGCACGCCGTTAAAGACATCCCACGAATTGTCAATGCATTCGCGGTAGTCTACGGTGATATACGGCTCACATTCCGCCGCGTTGATAATCAGGGTATCCACCGTTTTGTCCGCAGGAACATTGAGTTTCACATGCGTCGGGAATCCCGCACCGCCGAGGCCCACAAGCCCCGAAGCGCGCACGGCTTTCACGAAATCCTCCTTCGTATCCATACAAGGAGGCGAAAACTCCGCTTCGGTTAATTCCCCGTCATTTTCAATAATCACCGCTTGCGACACAAGCCCCGAGGCAAGTTTGACCTCCTTAACTGCCGTCACCTTGCCCGAAACCGATGCGTGCACGGGTGCGCTGACATACTGGTCGCTGTCGCCTATGACCTGCCCGATTTTTACGGTGTCGCCGACTTTCACCGTCGGGGTGCAGGGCGCACCGATATGCTGGCGCATCGGCAAAGTGACCGTTTCGGGTGCGGGCAAGCGTTTCACGGGCATATCTTTGGTATGCTTTTCGTGTGAAACCGCTACACCGCCACGCACTTTTTTCTTCGGCTTTATAATTTCAGAGTGCATTTTATTTACTCCTTTCTGTTTGGTGTTTGTATAAAGGATTTTGTTGCCTTTTGCAAAGCGGGCAAAACTGCCCGAAAAACAAGACCTGTGAGCGTGCCTGCTATAAGCGCGCACAACAGTAAAATCGGCGCATAGCCGAGTACGGACGCGTTACCGACCAACACAGCGGCAACCGCCAACTGCCCCGCATTGTGGCTTACGGCACTGACAACACCGATACCGACGCTGCCGAGTTTTTTCCCTTTGTTGAATAAAAACCACATCACAAAGGTACTTGCCACCCCGCCGCAAAGGCTCATAAAAAAGGATGTTCCGCCGCGCATCAGCCCCGCAAAGCACGCTTTTAACACGGCGATTGTCAAAGCGGACGGCAATCCCAAAACGGCCGCGGCAAACATATTGGCAAGATTGGAAAATCCGGGTTTTGCCCCGGGCGGCAAAAACGCAGTCGGCAGCATACTTTCCAAATACGAAAGCACCATCGCCGTTGCCGCGAGCAATCCCATCAGGGCGATTTTATAGGTTTTCTGTTTCATATTAATAGGTGATGCCGTCAAGTATTGCGCGGCTTTCTCCTTTCACGGTGACCACCGTACCCGTCGGCACACACGCCGCCACCTCCCCCACGCGCGAGAGTACGCCCGTGTTGACGCACACTTTGTCGGGGCAGTCCGCAGACAAAACCGCGACGGTATGATTTTCGGTGACCAATACAACGCCGTTTTCCAAGGTATAAGTCTTACGCGCTGTCGCCGTTTGCAAGTCTAATTCCAACACCGTTTCGCCGCCCACGGTTACTTCGGCAACAAGCGCGTCACCTTGCGGCAATACGCGCGGCAAAATCCACAAACCAAGACCGACAAGCAATAAAACGGCAAGCACAATCACATCTGCGCGGGAAATCCATTTTTTCGTCATACTGCCTCCGCTTTAAAGGTACTGTCCGTCATCTGCAAAGCAGATGAAAGCCCGCCTGTCACATGCACGGTTCTGTCGGTATAAACAAAGATTGCCTCGGCGCTGTATTCTTTCAAAATCGGCAGGGATTTTTCCTCGCCGAGCAAAAAACAAAGGGTAGAAAGCGCGTCGCTTTGCAAGCCTGTTTTCGCCGTGACGGTTACGGCACAAAGGTCGGTTTCGGCGGGAAAACCTGTGGTTAAATCGAGCAAATGGTGATAGGTTTTTCCGTCTTTTTCAAACTTCTTTTCATAACTGCCCGAGGTGGAAACAAAGCCGCCCGACATGGAAAGTGTTGCGAAATGTTCGTTTTCCGAGCCAAAGGGATTGCGCACCCCGACGGTGAACGGTGCGCCGTTTTTCGGACTGCCGACAAGTGCCAAACTGCCGCCGACCGATACAAGCATACCGCCGTTTTGCGGTAACAGACCGGTTTCTGCAAGCATCTGCACCGCCTTGTCGCAGGCAAGCCCTTTGCCCACCGAGCCGAGATTTAAGGTTTGCCCGTTTCGGAACGCCACACAACCGTCATCGGTAAAAAGGACGGTTTCGTCTGTGCAAAGCGCCTTTGCCGATTCAATTTCCGAAGAGAACGGTACGCGAAAACTTTCGGTATCCATTCCCCAAATTTCTGTTAAGGCACCGCTTGCAAGTGCGGCTTTCCCGTCGCTTTGGCTGTATATCGCCTTCGTTTCCCGCAAAGCGACAAACAGTTCGGGGCTGACTTTCTGCGGCGTTTCGGGATGTTCGGACATATTCAGCCGTGCAAGTTCCGAAGTTTGCGCGTTTTTGGAAATGACCTTTGTGTCCAAATCCGCAATCGCGCCGAGTATCGTATTTGCGAGGAGTTCCCCGTCCGCGTTTTCGGCACCGTACACTTTCACCGTAACCACAGAGCCCATAGAAACCGTGCTTTTTTGCACGGGAGAAGCCCCTCTTGCCGCACAACCGCCGAACAGCCCGGCAAATACTGCGAGGGCGACAAAAGCATATAAAAATTTCCTGTATTTTTGCATCTGTTTTCGCCGCCTGCCGTTGCACATTTTGTCGGATACTATTATACAGTATTACTATACTATAAAACGGCAATTACTGCAAGAATTGTTTAAAAAATATCAATATCTTGTGGCAAAACGGGATTTTTTTACAAAAACTTGACAAAATTCTATTGCTTTTCCCTTGCGGTTGCTGTTACAATGGTTTCAGAGGTGAAAACAATGGATTTCAATTTTTATATGCCTGTTCGTGTGTTTGGCGGCAGAAACGCCGTAACACAGCACCCCGAAATATTCACACAATTCGGCAAAAAATGCTTGGTTGTGACCGGCGGCAATTCCGCAAAAACAAGCGGCGCACTGTACGATGTAATGGCGTTATTGGAAGAAAACGGCATTGCGGCAACGGTGTTTGACGAGGTGAAACCCAATCCCACCGCGGCGGACTGCCACCGCGCAGGGCAGTTGGCACGCGATTTTGAAGTGGAATTTATTGTCGGCATCGGCGGCGGCTCGGCGCTTGACTCCGCCAAAGCGATTGCGGTGTACGCCGCGAACAAGTTGCTTTCAGCCGAGGGAATTTACGATTATGATTATATGTTTGAGCCGTTGCCGCTTGTATTGGTCGGCACCACGGCGGGCACGGGCAGCGAAGTCACAGGCGTTTCGGTTTTAACGCGCGAAAACGGCAGAAAACAGAGCGTCAGCGGCAAGGATTTTTACGCAAAAGTCGCATTCTCGGACCCGAAATACACCTATTCTGTCCCCTACGCCGTGACGGTTTCCACGGCGCTTGATGCGTTTGCACACGCAGTTGAAGGGTGGTTTTCCAACCGTTTTGACGATATGGCAAAACTGTTCGGGGAAAAGGCCATTCCCGTTTTATGGAAACACTTGAAGGCATTTTACGAAACGGGCGAACTGCCCGACTGTGACGGACGCGACGAACTGTACTACGCGTCATTATATGCAGGTATGGAACTGAACATCTGCGGCGCAGGCTTTCCGCACGGCATGGGGTACGCGCTCACCGAGGATTTTGCGCTTCCCCACGGCAGGGCGTGCGCGGCGTTTATGCCAAGTTATGTAAAACGCGGTATGGAATTTAAAAACGCGCTCGCGATGGAATTCTTTTCTATGCTCGGCACAAATTTCCCGGAATTTGAAAAAATCATTTTGACGCTTACGGACCTGTCGGCGATTTCCATGACAGAGGAGCAAATCGAAAACTACTGTGCACGGTGGCAGAATTTGAAAAACTTTAAAAATTCACCGGGCGGGTACAATGCGACCGAAGCAGGACAGGTTTTGCGGGAATTGTTTTTGAAGTAATCGCTTTTTTGAAGGGGAGTAAATGGGAATGAAACTGTTTTTTGGTGTAAACAGGACGCATAATAAAACGAACACGCAGACGGACGGGGAAATTTTCATTTGTGAACGGCCGTCCGAATCGCAGACTGATTTAATGGATAAGAGTTACGAAAACTTGACCGAAATCGACAAAAAAGCAAGGTTGCCGCGTGCTGTTAATCTGCTGCGGATTATCAGCGGATATATTTTTCTTATCGGCACAGTCGTTCTAATCCGTTCCATAGATTCTAAAGAAGACTTTATCCTACTTTTGGAAAAATTACCTTGGGTATTGGCTGTTGTTGTCACTATGGGTATTCTTTGGGGTGTTTTAACATGGGCAGCACGCAAAAAAGCAAAAGCCATAATGGAAAGTGACGAATCCAAAATGCTCGTTGACCGCTACGATTCCGTTATGCAAAACGCGCTGTCCGCACTCGGTGTGCCGCCAACCGCAAAAACAGTAGACTGCTTTTGTTTGTGCTATAAAATCAAAGCAAGCGGCAAAATAAAAATACTGCCAATGGGCGCCGCACAATTTTCCAATGTTGCTTTACACGCATTTATGGAAAGCGGCGTTCTGTATATTGCCGACCCGTATCAAAAATACGCCGTACCGCGGTCAGAAATCACAGCAATCAAATTAATAAAAAAGCACACAACCATGAACAGTTGGAATAAAGAAACACCGTTTAATAAAGGGGAATACAAACCGTTTAAAATTGTACGGGACAATAACGGCGTGTATCGCTTGCGGCGGTATTACGCGTTGGAGATTTTACATAACGGAGAAGTGTATTTGCTGTATTTCCCACCATATGAACTGTCTGTTTTCACAGAATTGACAGGACTTACTCCGCAAGAAGAGTAAAGCATACAACAAAGAAAAAATCACAATCCGAAATTATTTCGGATTGTGATTTTAAATTTTGATTTGTCATCCTGCGCGATAGCGAAGGATCTCAAACAGCGCAAAGTGTAAAAGGTGCAAAACGAGATTCTTCGCCTATCGGCTCAGAATGACAACGCGTAGGGAACGGTCTTGACCGTTCCGTAAAATCACAGCAAAATCCACGGGGGCACCGAGTCGACGCCCCCTACAACCGTTTCTCTCCCTCCGACTTTTGCCTGCGGCAAAAGCCACCTCCCTCGTCAGAGGGAGGAATATAAGGATTGCGGCTACGCCGCTAAATA
>CAMGGF010000057.1 GCA_946055445.1 uncultured Ruminococcus sp.
TTTCTGCAACGGGGGTTATGATTTTGCTTTTATGCTGTTTTGCAAAGCCTTCCGAAACGGAACAGATTATTTCATTGCTTCTTCAACTGCAACTGCGCAAGCAACGGTAGCGCCGACCATGGGGTTGTTGCCCATGCCGATTAAGCCCATCATTTCCACGTGCGCCGGAACGGACGAAGAACCTGCGAACTGTGCGTCGCCGTGCATTCTGCCCATAGAGTCTGTAAGACCGTAAGAAGCAGGGCCTGCTGCGACATTGTCGGGGTGCAGGGTACGGCCTGTGCCGCCGCCCGAAGCCACGGAGAAGTATTTCACGCCGTTTTCCATCGCCCATTTTTTATAGGTGCCTGCAACCAAGTGCTGGAAACGGGTGGGGTTGGTGGAGTTGCCGGTGATGGAAACATCCACGCCCTCTTTCTTCATAATTGCCACGCCTTCGAGAACATCGTTTGCGCCGTAGCATTTTACCGCCGCGCGCTCACCGTCGGAATAAGCGGTTTCGCTTTCCACAGTCAGTTCACCGGTGTAGAAGTCATAATCGGTTTTCACATAGGTGAAGCCGTTGATGCGCGAAATAATCATTGCCGCGTCTTTGCCCAACCCGTTCAAAATAACGCGCAGGGGCTCTTTGCGGACTTTGTTTGCGGTTTTCGCAATACCGATTGCGCCTTCCGCCGCCGCGAAGGATTCGTGACCGGCAAGGAATGCAAAGCATTTGGTGTTTTCGTTGAGAAGCATTGCGCCGAGGTTGCCGTGGCCGAGACCTACGCTTCTCTGCTCGGCAACGGAGCCGGGCACGCAGAATGCCTGCAAGCCTTTGCCGATAACGGCGGCTGCGTCAGATGCATTTTTCACGCCGCCTTTAATGGCGAGCGCTACGCCGAGGGTATATGCCCAAACCGCGTTTTCAAATGCGATGGGCTGTACGCCTTTGACGATTGCTTCCACATCAATACCCTTTTCTTCGCAAAGGGCTTTGGCTTCTTCAAGACTTGCAATGCCGTTTTCGGCAAGGCATTTCTCGATTTTCGCCATTCTTCTTTCTTTACCTTCAAACATTACATCGTTAGCCATTGTATTGCCCCTCCTTATTCTTCACGAGGGTCGATATATTTTGCAGCATTTGCAAAACGACCGTATGAACCCGTATTCTTTTTGAGCGCTTCGTCTGCGGACATCCCGTGACGGATATCTTCAAGCATTTTGCCGACCTTGATGAACTCGTAGCCGATCACTTCGTTGTTTTCGTCGAGCGCCATTCTGGTGACATAGCCTTCCGCCATTTCCATATAGCGAACGCCCTTCAATTTGGTCGAGAACATTGTGCCGACCTGCGAACGAAGGCCTTTGCCGAGGTCTTCAAGCCCGGCGCCGACCACAAGACCGTCCTCAGAGAATGCGGACTGCGTTCTGCCGTAAACGAACTGCAAAAAGATTTCGCGCATCGCAACATTGATTGCGTCGCAAACGAGGTCGGTGTTCAGGCATTCAAGCAGCGTTTTGCCGGGGAGAACTTCCGCCGCCATCGCCGCAGAGTGCGTCATACCCGAGCAACCGATGGTTTCCACCAACGCTTCTTCGACAATGCCGTTTTTGACATTCAGCGAGAGTTTGCAGGTGCCCTGTTGCGGTGCGCACCAGCCGACACCGTGCGAAAAGCCCGAGATATCTTTAATCTCGTAAGCCTTTACCCATTTGCCCTCTTCGGGAATGGGTGCGGGACCGTGATGCGGGCCTTTGGCGACGCAACACATTTTTTCAACTTCGTGGGAATAGTTCATAATGTTTTAAACTCCTTTCTTAAAACAAGGAACCGAATTCCTTATCTTAACCATACAGGAATTATTATACAGTTTTGACAAGGATTTATCAATAGAAAATTTCACAAACTGCTACATCTTTCCCGAAAAATATTGTCCATTTTTATGATAAACACGGTGTTTTGCTGTATTTTGGTAATAATTTTCCAAAGTTTGCGCCGTCAAACGCACTTCGCGGCGCATTTCGTAAAGGCAGGCGAGGCGGCGGTATGCCTCGCGGCGGCTGTCGCCGGTCATTGCCTTTGCCACAGGCAAAAAACGGTCGATTTGACCGGTCAGTTTGATTTCCTCTGCACGGTATTCGCGGGATAATTCGGTAAGCGTCATTTTGCACCTCACTTTTAAAAACAGAACAAATGTTCGGGGCTTGTGTTGCATAATAGCATAACGCCTACTTGTAAACAAGAATCATGCGCCGCGCAAAGTCCGTATTTTTGGACATAGCGTGTGGTAAAAGGCGTTACCCACCTCCGTGTTTTGAAGATTTGTAAATTGCGTAGGAGGAAAAATTTTAATTTAGCGTAGGATTAACGGAACGGTCAAGACCGTTCCCTACGCGCACGCATTAGAAATCGTGTGTAGGGGGCGTCGACTCGGCGCCCCGTGGATTTTGATGTGATTTTGCGGAACAACACTGAGGTTGTTCCCTACGGTTGTAGGGGCGATTCACGAATCGCCCGTATAATTTGCTGTGATTTTACGGAACGGTCAAGACCGTTCCCTACGCGTTGTCATTCTGAGCCGTTAGGCGAAGAATCTCGTTTTCGATACATTTTTCTTTTGAGATCCTTCGCTTCGCTCAGGATGACAAATACAAATAAAAATTTATCCCACAGGCTGTTTCTGCAAAAGGTGTGCGGGTTACCGAAAATTCCCGTTGAAAAACGGTGTTGTTTATGTTAGAATACAAATATATATGCTGACGCAGTGTTTATTTTTGCGGCGGCAGTTGGTGAAACAGTAAAGAAAGGAACGGTACCGCGCACAAATGCAACTGCGGTTTTGTGCTGTATCGCGTGGTGAAGAACATGAACGGAAATAAAAAACTCATCGTACTTTCTCTTGTCCTATTGGTTGCCGTGTTTGCGGCGCTTTCCGCCTGCAAGGGCGACAAAACAACAGACGGCGGCGAAACGGTGGTGGTGACCGATGAAAACGGCGTGCCTGTGACCGACGAAAACGGCGAGGCGATGACGGTCGTTTTGGAAACCACGATTGTTGAGGTCACCAACGCCAACGGCGAAAAGGTTTATGACGAAAACGGCAATGTGAAAACTTCCGTCATTTATATTCCACAGGAAGTCGGCGTGCCGGTTACCGATGAAAACGGTGTGCCCGTGACCGACAAAAACGGCGAAGTGTTAACCACGATGATTGTTGTGCCCCCCACCACGGGCGGCCCTGCGGTGACGCAAATTCCCGTAACCGACCCGAATAACGGCAACACCATATTAGATGAAAACGGCAATCCGTTGACGCAAACCGTAACCTATACCACCGTGCCCGCCACCCCCGGCGACAACAACGCCAACTGGGGCGCAACGTTCGGCGGTTCGGGGAATGATAATTTTGTCGGCGTAGCGGCAGCGGCGGACGGCGGCTTTGTCGCGCTGATGCAGTCCAACTCCAAAGACGGCAGTATGGCGGCGCTCGCGGGCAATTCCGCAACGCCTATCCCTGTTTTGATTAAATATAAGAAAAACGGCACGGTTGCCTGGCAAAAGGCAATCACTTCCGGCAACGGCATTATCGTAACCGGTGTTGCGGTCGATAAAAACGACAATATTGCCGTTTGCGGCTACACGAAATCCAACAATTTAGGCTTTACAAACGCCGGCGACTTTGACGCGGTTCTGTTTAAATTCAACAGCCGCGGTGATTTGCAGTGGACAAAGAACTTCGGCGGCTCGCTGACCGACGGTTTTGAGGCGGTTGCCGCCACGCCTGACGGCGGATTTGCGGTGGTCGGCTATTCCAGTTCTTCCGACGGTACAGGCGCTTCTTTGGGGCTTTCTCCGCAAAACAGCGCTTCCGTTTTGGTGAAATATACGGCGGACGGCGCGGTTGCCTTTATGCAGGCAATCGGCTCCACGGGCGACGCGGTAACAGGCGTTGCGGCGGATAAAGACGGCAATATTTATGCGGTCGGCGCGTTCTCTTCGGGTGCGCTGTTCAGAAGTTACGGCAGAGCAGACGCCGGCGTGCTGAAATACTCTCCGAGTGGAGAACGGCTGTGGTTCAAACAGTACGGCGGCTCGGATATCGACAATTTCTCTTCGATTGTGGCATCGCCCGACGGCGGCTGTGTCATTGCGGGCCGTTCCAAATCGACAGACCATTCGCTGGACCGACTGTATAACCAGGGCGGCTATGACGCCATTTTGGTGAAATATGACGCGAGCGGCAATATGGCTTGGGAACGCAGTTTCTGCGGCTTCTATGATGACGCGTTTACCGATATCGTCGCCACGGCGGATGGGTATGCGGCGGTCGGCTATTCCAATTCCGCCAACCGTGATTTGCGCGCGGTCGGCAATCGCGGCGGCAGTGACGGATTTGTCATCACGCTGAACGAAAGCGGCAAAACCACTTCCGTGCAAGGCTACGGCGGCAGTCGAGACGATAAATTCAACAGCCTTTGCGTAACCACCGAGGGCAAAATTATCGCTTGCGGTTCTACCCTTTCCGCAGACGGTGACTTGGTCGGCTCGGGCGTTGTAAGCGACGGGGAACACACCGTCGGTATGATTGCAAGATTTTCATAATACGCCCACCGCGGGGCAAAATGACAGAAAAGAGTTTGTAAATGGAAGAATGCACACAACCGGGCTATTTGCCCAAAACCCATCACATTTTGTGGCTTGTTTTGCGGGCGGGCATTATGCTGTGGGGGATTTACGGGCTGTTTCACGGCTCGACCGTTGAATTTTTAGAGGCAATTTTCGCAATTCTGTTCACCCACATGTGGGACTATTTTCAGGTGTTCGGCGGCAATTCCTTTATCACACGCGTGGATTACATTTCGGGCACGATGCTCAATTTGTTTATTTTCATCGGCGTGGTCATCGGTACGACCTTAAACAACCGCACGAATTTTCACAGTTTTGACCTGGTTACGCACTGTTGCGCCGGGTTCATTTCCGCTTGGTTCGGTTATGATTTCGCCGTGATTATGCAGGGGCGTTACGGGCGGCTTTCGCCTGCGCTCAGCAGTATGTTCGCCCTCTGTTTTTCATTGGGCATCTCTGTTGCCTGGGAAATTTACGAATTTACAATGGACCGCCTGTACGGTTTGGCTTTGCAATGCTCTACGCTGACTTCGGAGTCGGGGCTTGTGGATACAATGGTGGACTTCATTATTGCGGCAGTGGGTGCGCTTGCCGGTATGTTTGCGGTGGCATTTTACAGAAACGGAAAATACGGAAAATACAAAAAGCAGGTTCGCGCGCGCATTTTGCGTGAGAAAAAAGAAGCGGAACGCAAAGACCGCCTTTGGGAGGCCTATATAAATGAGCAAAGTAATCATATCGACTGACAGCCCGGCAGATGTGCCTGCGGAAATTCGCGAACGCTTCGGCATTCGCGTCATCCCGTTACACATTGTTATGGGTGAGAATTGCTACGAAGACGGCGTGAACATCACAACGGCGGATTTGTTTGCATTTTATGAAAAAACGGGATTACTGCCGAAAACCTCGGCGGTTTCCATTGCGGAATACGAGGATTTTTTCAAAGAATTGACCGCCGACGGCAGTGCCGTGGTGCATTTGAGTTTTACCGCAAAACTTTCTTCTACGCACCAAAACGCGCGCCTTGCGGCAGAGGCGTTTGACAATGTATATGTGGTGGACTCCAAAAGTTTGACCACGGGCATTACGCTTTTATGCATCAAAGCGGCGGAAATGGCGGCGGCGGGGTGTGACGCGCCGACCATCGCGCACGAAATGGAATACAAGCGCGAAAAGGTTGTCACTACCTTTATTTTGGACAAGTTGGAGTTTTTGCATAAGGGTGGCCGCTGTTCGGGCGTTGCCGCGCTCGGTGCAAACATTTTGGGTATAAAACCCTCTATTGTTATGCGGGACGGCGAATTGGTTGTCGGCAAAAAGTACCGCGGCAAAAGCGAGGCGTGCGAATTGCAATATGTGCGCGATTTACTGGCGCAGTACGCGGGGCAGATTGATACCGACCGCATCATTTTGTGTCATACCGAGGGCGTGAGCGACGCGCAGTTGAAGGTGTTGCAAAAAGAGATTCACAAAACCCTCAAATTTAAAGAATATATCACCTGCGGCGTGGGGTGCACCATCACCGCCCACTGCGGCGAAAAAACATTTTCGATAGAATTTATGTTAAGGTGAGGGGAGGTGTCAGGCAAATGAAAAAAGCAGTTTGTGTGTTGCTTGCCTTGCTCGTTTGCCTGAGCGCATTTTCGGCTTGCGCAGGCAAAGCGCAGGTATATGTGAACGGCGCGCCGATTGGCGACGGCGTTTTTGCCTATTTTTGCGATGCGGCGAAAAAAGCGTTGCCCGAAGCGAGCGCCGAGGAACAAACCGCAGAGGCGCATCGGCAAATTGCCGCGTATGTCGCAATCAACTCGGCGTTTGCAGAGCGCGGGCTGACGCTCTCCACTGCCGAAAAAGCGGCCGTTTCGCAAAGCGTCAACGATTTGTGGCGGCTGTTCGGCACATATTACACGGAACAGGGCGTTTCCAAGCAGGATTTGCTGTTGGTGGAAACCTCGAAAGCCTATAAAGATGCGGTTATGGCGGATTATTACGCGCCCGACGGCGACAGTCCCGTTTCGGAAGAAACCTTAAAGACCTATTTTAACGAAAATTATGTGGCGTTTAAATCGATAACCGGATTTTTGACCACGGCGGATGACAGCGGCAATCCCGTGCCGTTGGCGGAGGCGGAAAAGCAAAAACTGACAGCCGCTTTTGAAAGTACCGCGGCGAAAATCAACGGCGGCTCTTCGGTGGAAGAACAGGCGTCCGCAATGGAAAACACCACCGTGAATACCGAAACGGTTGTGGTGCATCGCGACAACCCGAATTACCCTGACGGCTTTTTCGCGCAGGTCGCCGCTGTGGAAAACGGCACGGCCAAAGCATTTGCTTTGGGCGAATACATTTTTTTGGTGCAGCGTGAGGACATCACGGATGCAGACCGCAATCTGTTTGCGACCTATCGAAGGGACTGTCTGCGTACCTTAAAAGGCGCGGAATTTGCAACTGTGCTGGCAGAATGGACCGCCGTCTATACCGTGACAGAATAAAGCGCGGTTTAAAATCACATATCGGTAATTTTTCGCGGCAGACAGTTTTGTCTGCCGCGTTTTTGCGCCTCGCACACGGCGGGCGAACAATAGGAGCGTGTAAATTTTTATTTGTCATCCTGAGCGTAGCGAAGGATCTCAAAAGAAAAGTGTATCGAAAATGAGATTCTTCGCCTATCGGCTCAGAATGACAACGCGTAGTGGCGGGTTTCCATGCCCGCCCGTAAAATTTGAAGTAATTTTGCGGAACAACACTGAGGTTGTTCCCTACGGGTTGTAGGGGCGGGTTTCCATGCCCGCCCGTGGATTTCGATATGATTTTACGGA
>CAMGGF010000058.1 GCA_946055445.1 uncultured Ruminococcus sp.
AAGCATACGCAATTTTGCCTTTATATAAATATATTTCATGCATAGAATACAGACAAATAGAAGCATTTAAAAAATATCAAAATGACGATCAAAAGTTATCTTTGCTTTTTGATGCTATGGAAAATGAACTTTTGAGAAAAGATGATAGATTCCAAAGAATAATGCTGAAAAAAGAGCTGTAAAAAGCAATCGGTTTACGGTAATTTTGGAAAGACAGGGGACGGTTCTCTGTCTTGAAAAAAGCAAGTAAAGACACAGAACCGTCCCCTGTCCTTCCTGTCCTTATTCTGAAACAACACACTGTTTACACCTGCCACCTTGCCGATTTTCGGACGGCGGCAGGTGTTTTTCTTTGTAAAAAAGCGTGAAAAAAACGGCAAGGTTTGCGTACAATTTCATTGTATTTCCACTTTGAATATGCTATACTTAACAATAAGTTTATAAAAAGCAGATATAGTGTTGTAACAAAGGGTTTCATAAAATTGAAATCCGCGGCACATAGCGCCGCACGAAAACACAAATACTGTTTTCAGAGTCTGTCAAGACAGGAGGAAACGCGATGGATATGCTCACCGAAATCAAAGCGGCAGAAGAAAAAGCCGCCGCGCAAATTGCCGCGGCAAAAGAACAAGCCGCAAAAGCGGTTGACGAAGCGTCAGAAGCCGCCGCGCAAGAAGCGCAGGCGCAGTTTGAAAGCGCAAAAGAACAAGCCGCCGAGCAGTTGGCGGCGGCAATGGCGCAATCCCTTTCGGAAACTGCGCAAACGCGCGAACAGGCAAACGCGCAAATGCAGGCACTTTCGGCGGTCGCCGAAAAAAATCAGCCGGCTTGCGTGCAACAAATTCTCTCGTATCTGTAATTCTTTGCTGTATTTTTCCGAAAGGAGTGAAAGTATTTGATTGTCCCGATGAAATTCGTGACGCTCGTTTTGATGCGTGACGACCGGGAAGCCGTTTTGCGCGCGTTGCAAAAAACAGGCAGTATGATGCTGTGCGAGCAAGAGGGCGCTGTCCGCGCGGGCACGGAAAACACCGCGGCATTGCGACGAATGGAAAAATTGCTGTCGGATTTAAAACCGTATGCGCCGAAAGCAGGTATGTTTGCGCAAAAACCGCAAGTGGATACCGCCGCATTGGAAACACCGCGCACGGACGACACCGAAACCGCCGAGCAAATGGAAAAATTGCTTGCCCGCATTGAAAAAATCAAAGAACGGCTCAAACAAGTGTCCGACAGGCAAACCGCCTTATTCCCTTGGGCGCGGCTTTCCGCTTCGTCTGCGGACTTGGAAGACGGCGCGTACACAAGTTACACACTCGGCACGGTGCCCGCAAAGCAATTTGCCGCATTTTCCGCCTATTGCACGGAAAACGGCGCGGCGCTGGAAACGGTCAGTGAAACCGAACAAACCGTTTATGTTGTGCTCGCGGTGCTCAAAGAGGCATCGCTGCAAGACCTCGCCGAATACGGTTTTCAAAAATACACTTTGCCGCCGTTTGATGGTACGGTGGAAACGGGACTGCGGAACATTGCCGACGAGCAAAACCGTTTGCAAACCGAATTAGACGAAGCCACAGCGCAACTGCAAAAATACACGGCGGAAAGTTTGGCTCCGCAGGTACTGTGTGAACACTACCGCGCCGAAAGCGATATTGAAGACACACCGTTTTTATCTACGGAACAAACCGTTTTGTTCAGCGGTTGGGTACCCGAAAAACGCGTGGCAGAGGTCGAACAGGCGGTGCAATCCGTCACCGATGTATACGATTTAATCGCGCGCGACCCCGAAGAAAATGAAGATGTCCCGACGGAACTAGAAAACAAAAAGTTGGTTTCGCAGTTTGAGGGCATCACCAATATGTTCAGTGTGCCGACTTACGGCGGGTATGACCCGAACGCCGTGATGGCGCCGTGGTATTGGATTATTTTCGGTTTGATGATGGGCGACGCAGGCTACGGGTTGATGATGGTTATTTTGATTGCGATTGTCAAAAAGATTATGAAACCCAAAGGCGACACGAAAAAACTCATCAATGTGCTGTTGTATTCGTCGATTACCACCATTCTCTGCGGTGTACTGTTCGGCAGTTACTTCGGCGAAACCTGGCACCCGATTCTGTTTTCGCCTTTGGAAAATCCCGTGCAAATGCTGATTGTCACTTTAGGGGTAGGCGTGGCGCATATCTTTACAGGGCTTTTCGTGCAAATTGTCAATCACATCAAAGCGGGGCATTGGCTGGACGCAATTTGTGACCAGGTTTCGTGGATTTTGGTCATCAGCGGCATTTGCCTCATCTTTGTAAAGCCCGCGCGCACCGTCGGTATGGTATTGGCGATTGTGGGTGCAGTCATCATTCTGCTGACTGCCGGGCGCGCCAAAAAAGGTATATTCGGCAAAATTACGGGCGGTCTTGTGGGGCTTTACGGCATCACCAATTATTTAAGTGATATTCTTTCCTACTCGCGTATTCTTGCGTTAAGTCTTGCCACGGGCGTTGTGGGTATGGTTATGAATATGCTCGCCGGAATGATTCAAAGTTCGGTCATCGGTTTTATTCTCTCGCTTGTAATTTATGTAGTCGGCCATGTTTTCAATCTCGTACTCGGGCTTTTGTCCGCCTATGTGCACGACTGCCGCTTGCAGTACATTGAGTTTTACGGCAAGTTTTATGAGGGCAGCGGCAAACTCTTTAAGCCGCTTTCCATTAACCCCAAATATATTCAAATTCAAGAAAACGGAGGAAACTAATTATGTCTGGTATTTCTATTGCAATCATCGGTGCGGCGCTGTGTGCAGCGCTTGCGGGCTGCGGCTCGGCAATCGGCGTTATGGCGGCAGGCAAAGCCGCGGCGGGCGTTGCGTCCGAAAAACCCGAACTGTTCGGTAAACTGCTTGTGTTGCAGGCACTCCCCGGTACACAGGGTATTTACGGCTTTTTGACCGCCATTCTCATTATGGTGCGCATCGGCGTTTTGGGCGGTGCTGCCGTGGAATTGAGCATTTCGCAAGGCTGGCAATTCTTCGGCGCGGCGATGCCGATGGCGATTGCAGGTCTTGTTTCGGGCATCTGCCAAGGCAAAGCAGCCGTCGGCGCAATCCATATGACCGGCAAACAGCCTGACGCATCCGGTAAAGGTATCACGATGACCGCATTGGTCGAAACTTACGCCATTTTGGCTTTGCTTGCTTCTATCCTTGTCCTGTTCGGGATTCAGTTATAATCGTACCGTATTTCGAAACAAAGGAGTGAGCAAGGTATGAGCGCAAGCACAGTCATTCAAAAAATTGAAGAAAAAGCCGCCGCGCAGTGCGCCGAAATCGAGAGAGAAGGCGCACAAAAAGCGGCAGAAATTCGCGAACAAATTGCAGAAGACGCAAAAAAACGCCTTGCCGATTTGCAATCGCAAACCGATTTGCGCGCCCAAATGATTTTGCGCGCCGCGGCACAGCAGGCAGAGTCCGACAATAAAATTGCGGTGCTCAATCACAAAAACAAACTGCTAAAAGACGCACGCAATGCGGCAAAAGTGCAAATGTGCTCGCTGCCCGACAACGAGCGCCGCGCACTTTTGGAAAAATGGATTGCTGAAAATGCAGACGGGTCGGACGCCGAACTGCATTTCAGTGAACGCGACGCGCAGTTGTTTGTCGCCTCGAAAAAGGATTTCGGCAAAAATATGACCATTGCCTCGATTGCCAAAGAGATTGACGGCGGGTTGATTTTATCGACAGAGCAATATGATATTGACCTGTCCTTTGACGCGGTGTTGGATATGATTTTTGAACAGCACGCCGCATCATTTTCGGCGCGGTTGTTCGCGGCAGATGAGGGTAGCGTATGACAGAGTACAATGTCTACGGGAAAAAGTCCTATGCCTACGCGCTCGGGCGCATCAGCGGCACTTCGCACCGTGTTTTGCGTGCCGAGGAATTTGCGCGCCTTCGTGAGGCAGACGGGGAAACCGCGCAAAAGTTGCTTACGGATTACGGCTACCCTGCAGTCGCGGACGGCAAAACCGTTTATGACGCGATTGAAGCAGAAAAAAACGCGGTTTCTGCTTTTGTGCGGGAAATTGCGCCCGATGAAGAATTGACGCAACTGCTGTTTTTTGAAGAGGACGCGTTGAACTTAAAAATCCTTTTGAAAAGCGAAAAACTCGGCAAAGAAGCCGATTTGGACACGCTTTGCGAGGGCGGGTTTTCAAAGGAACTGTTGCGCATTTGCGTAAAGGCAGAGGAGTATTCTATGCTCGGAGAAACGCTCGAAGCGGCGCTTTCAGGCATCGAAAAAGAGGAAAACCCCTGCCGTATCAGTTGTCTTGTGGATAACGCGATGTTTTCCTATGCGCTTTTCACGGCACAAAAGAAAAACTGCCGCCCGCTTGCGGAATTGTTCACCGTATACGGTGAATGCAAAAACCGCTTGACCGCCTTGCGGCTTACAAAACTCGGCAAAAACGCGGAAGAATTTGATTTTGCCTTTTTACCCGTCAAAAAGCCCGACGAAGCAGAGATACGCAAAAGCGAAGCGGAAATCCTGCAAGAAACCGACAAAGCGCTCGACAATGTGCTGACCGATTTGGGGTACGGCGACGGCATCGGTGTGATTGCACAATATTATTTCCGCAAAAAAGCCGAGGCCGGGGCGCTTCGTCTGTTGTTTGCAGAGAAACGCGCAGAAGAAAGCCGAGGTGACACGGTTTGACAGAAAGAAAAATTGCCGCAGTCGGTAAACACGAATCCATCTTGCTGTTTTCGGCGGCTGGCGTAACAACGGTTGCCGCCGACACAAACGAGCAAGCCCTGCAAGCCGTGAAAAGTCTTGTAAAAGGCGGCGCAGAAGTCATTTTCCTGACCGAGAATTACGCCGCGGCACTGGAAGAACCGCTCCAAAGATACCGCGAAAGCGCGTACCCGATTATTTTGCCCGTGCCCGAAAAAAGCGGCCCGACGGGCTACGGAATTGCAAAAATCAATGCCAATATGGAAAAAGCCCTTGGCACAAACATTTTTAATAACGAATAAAGGCAGGTGCCGAAATTGACAGATACAAACAAAGCCGGAACCATTCGCAAAGTCGCCGGCCCTCTGATTGTCGCGGACGGTATGCGCGATGTCCAAATGCACGATGTGGTGCGCGTCAGCGAGAAAAAACTGATCGGCGAAGTGATTGAACTGCGTGGGGACAAAGCCTCCATTCAGGTGTATGAGGACACCGCGGGCATCGGCCCCGGCGAACCTGTGTATGTGACAGGCGAGCCGCTTTCCGTGGAACTTGCCCCCGGTTTGATTGAAAGCATTTATGACGGGATTCAGCGTCCGTTGACCGAAATTGCAAAAGCGGAGGGCGACCGCATTTCGCGCGGGGTGGAAGTCCCGAAATTAGACCGTGAGAAGAAATGGACATTCGTGCCCGTTGCCGCTGTCGGCGACAGCGTTTCGGCGGGCGATGTGCTCGGCACGGTGGAGGAAACCCCCGCCGTCACACAAAAAATTATGGTGCCCTACGGCGTGTCGGGCACAGTGGAATGGATTTTTGACGGTGACGCGACGATTTTAGAACCGATTGCGCGCATCAAAGATGAAAAAGGCAACATCACAGAGTTGCCGATGATGCAAAAATGGCCCGTTCGCCGCCGCAGACCGTACCAAACCAAAAAAGTCCCGAGAGAGCCGATGGTCACCGGTCAGCGCATCATTGACGCGCTGTTCCCCATTGCCAAAGGCGGCGTGGCGTGCGTACCCGGTCCGTTCGGTTCGGGCAAAACCGTGGTACAGCATCAACTTGCCAAATGGTCGGACAGTGACATTATCGTATATATCGGTTGCGGCGAACGCGGGAACGAAATGACCGATGTTTTAAAGGAATTTCCCGAACTTTTAGACCCGCGCACGGGATTGCCGCTGATGAAACGCACGGTGCTTATCGCCAACACTTCGGATATGCCCGTTGCCGCGCGCGAAGCGTCGATTTACACAGGTATTACCATTGCGGAATACTTCCGCGATATGGGCTACAAAGTCGCGATTATCGCCGACTCCACTTCGCGTTGGGCGGAGGCTTTGCGTGAAATGAGCGGTCGACTCGAAGAAATGCCCGGTGAAGAGGGCTACCCCGCCTACCTTTCCACCCGCCTTGCAGAGTTCTATGAGCGTGCGGGCAATGTGGTGTGCTTAGGGAAAGACAACCGCGAAGGTGCGGTTACCGCCATCGGCGCGGTCTCACCGCCCGGCGGTGACACGAGCGAGCCCGTTTCGCAGGCAACGCTTCGTATTGTAAAGGTGTTCTGGGGGTTGAGCGCAGACCTTGCGTATCAGCGCCACTTCCCCGCGATTGACTGGCTGAAAAGTTATTCGCTGTATTTAAACACCTTAAACCCGTATTTCAATGACCATATTGATGAAAACTGGTCACAGAAAATTGACCGCATACGAGCACTGTTACAGCAGGAATCGGAACTCAACGAAATCGTCAGTTTGGTCGGTTTTGACTCGCTGGGCGAAAAAGACCGCCTGACTTTGGAATGCACCCGCAGTATCCGCGAGGACTTTTTACAGCAAAACGCATTCCGCGAGGTTGACCGCTTTACCCCGCCCGAAAAACAGGCGGAAATGCTCGATATTATTCTCGGTTGGTTTGATTTGGCATCTGCCGCCGTGAAAGACGGTGCATCGTGCGCAGACGCCACGCCCGAGGACTTGATGATGCGGATTGCCGCAATGAAATATGAACCCGAGGACACTTGGGTTTCCTATTATCAAAGCCTGCGTGCGGACTTGCAAACCTACTTCCGCGCGCTTGCACAAAAAGGAGGCGACGAATAATGCGTAAAGATTACAAAACCATTAAAGAACTCGTCGGTCCTTTGATGATGGTCGATTGCGTGGAAAATGTAAAATATGACGAACTGGTTGAAATCCACGAAAAAGACGGGCGCGTGCGTCTGGGGAAAGTGCTCGAAGCGAAAGATAACACCGCGCTTGTGCAGTTGTTTGAAAGCGCCGACGGTTTGCAGATTTCCGAATCCAAAGCACGCTTTTTGGGGCACGGATTGGAACTTTCCGTTTCGCCCGAAATTATCGGCCGCGTATTTGACGGCATCGGCAGACCCATTGACGGCGGTGCGCCGATTATTTCCGATGAAAAATTGGACATCAACGGTACGCCCATCAACCCCGCTTCGCGCGACTACCCTGCCGAGTTCATTCAAACGGGTGTTTCGGCGATTGACGGCTTGAACACGCTGGTTCGTGGGCAGAAACTCCCGATTTTCTCGGGTTCCGGTCTTCCGCACGAGCAACTCGCCGCCCAAATTGCGCGGCAGGCAAAAGTGCGGGGCACCGATGACGAATTTGCCGTGGTGTTCGCCGCAATCGGCATCACCTTTGAGCAGGCGGAGTTTTTCCGCG
>CAMGGF010000059.1 GCA_946055445.1 uncultured Ruminococcus sp.
TGCTCGTGTTTAATAGAAAAACTAATAATATAGAACATAAACATTTTTTTGATATCACAGAGTATTTTAAAAAAGGTGATGTTTTTTTTGAACCGCGACAATTACCGCAATTTCGACATTTTACAGGCGGGAAAACTCGACGGGCGCGCCTACTTCATTCCGTACGGTGCGGAAGCCGCACTTCGCAAAAACGACGCGTGCACCGAGCGTTACGAAAGTGACAAGGTACAGGTGCTTTCGGGGGAATGGCAGTTTAAATACTATGACAAACTCGGGCTTTTGCCGACCGATTTTGACACGGAAAAAGTACAGTTTGACAAAATTCAAGTCCCCTCCACTTGGCAACGAACGGGATACAGACCGCCCATTTACCTCAATTCGCGGTATGAATTTCATTTAATGCCCCCTCAACTGCCCGAAGATATGGCGGTGGGTGTTTACAGAAAAACCTTTACGGCGGAAAATATACAAAAACGGTATATTTTGAGTTTTTTGGGTGTGGCGCCGTGTGTGGATGTGTATGTCAACGGCAAAACCGTCGGGTACAGTGAGGGTTCGCACAACACCGCCGAATTTGACATTTCCAAATACATAAAAGAAGGCGAAAACGAATTGCTGTGCGTGGTGCACCGCTACTGCACGGGCACATATCTTGAATGTCAGGATATGTTCCGCGAAACGGGCATTTTCCGCGATGTTTTGCTGTTCGCCCTCGACAAAACCGATATTGCAGATTATGAAATCAAAACCCAAAAAGGCGCTGACGGCAAATACAGCCTCACGCTGACTGCGTCGGTGTTCGGGGAAACCGAAGGGTACACCCTTTCTGCCGTTTTATATGACGGTGATGCAATTTTAGCAGAAAGCACCGTAAACGCGACGGCACAGACGGTATTTTCTTTTTCTGATTTAGCCGTTACAGAATGGAACGCCGAAATACCGACAGTTTACGATTTGCTGTTGACGCTCAAAAAAGGCACACAAACCGTAAGCGTTGTGCGCAATGTGACGGGCTTTAAGCGCGTGACCATTGACGGCGATGTGTTTAAATTCAACGGAAAAGCCATTAAAATGAAGGGCGTGAATCACCACGACAGCCATCCCGTTACGGGGTATGTTATGACGGCGCAGGACATTTTAAAAGATTTGACGCTGATGAAGCAATACAACGTCAACACCGTGCGCACTTCGCACTACCCGCCCGACCCGATTTTGTTAACTCTTGCAGACCAAATGGGGTTGTATATTGTAGACGAGGCGGATATTGAAACCCACGGCACGGGTTCTGTGGGGCCCCACAAACTTTACAAGCCGAACCTGATAAGCCACGACGCAAAATGGGAGACGCACTATATCGACCGCGTAAAGAGAATGTATTTACGTGACCGCAACCACCCCTCGATTACGATGTGGTCATTGGGCAACGAGTCGGGCGGCTATCGCAATCAAGACGCGTGCTATGACTTCCTCAAAAAAGTTTGCCCCGAAATTCCCGTACATTATGAAGGCGTTGTGCGTACAGACCGCGTTGCCTATGATGTGGTTTCGGAAATGTATACCGAAATTGCCGATGTGGTGAAAGTACGCGACGGCGCACGCGGCGAAAAATACAAAGGCAAACCGTTTTACCTTTGCGAGTACGCACACGCCATGGGCGTAGGGCCGGGCAGTTTGGAAGATTACTGGCAGGTATTCTATTCCAGCGACAAGTTGATGGGCGGATGCATTTGGGAATTTTGCGACCACGCGGTGTATCACGGCAAGGACGATAAAGCGTACAAGTACGAATACACCTACGGCGGCGACCACGGCGAAGAAATGCATGACGGCAACTTCTGTGTAGACGGTCTTTTCTACCCCGACCGCACACCGCACACGGGCGCATTGGAAATGAAAGCGGTCTACCGCCCGTTGCGCGCGCTGAAAATGGACGCGCAAACCTATAAGTTTGTCAACACAAACCGTTTCCGTTCTTCCGATTATATTGAGATACACTGGATTTTGTTAGAGGACGGCGCGCAGACGGGGCGCGGCAGTTTTTCCTTGGATATTGCGCCGCAAAAAGAAGCGCTTTACACCATTCCCGCCGTTTGCACGGACAAAGAGAAAGATTATTTGCTGAATATTACCTACACAGACAAGGCAAGCGGCGAAACGATTGCGTGCGAACAATTTATTTTGAATGACGCAGTCCCCGCTTACAAAATTGACAAGCGCAAAAAGATTGTGCTCAACACACAAGACAACAAATATGTTTTGTCCTCGCCCGATTGCACCGTGATTTTCAATAAAGCAAACGGTGCAATGGAAAGTTACAATGCCTTCGGCACAGAACGCTTGAATGTATTGCCCGCGGGCGACGCACTCGGCTTTTTACCGAATATTTACCGTGCGCCGATTGACAATGACTCTTACGCGTGGGCACCGAAGTGGGACCGCAAAAAACTGCCGCTTGTGAAACCCGCTTTTCTCGGCATTGCGGCAAAAGAGGTCAACGACCATATAGATGTCAAAGTCAGATACAAACTCGCAAAAGGGTTGGCGCTTTGGTACATTTGCGAATTGGACTATGCGGTTTATCCCGACGGCACAATCAAGGTAGAAGCAACCTTACAGCGCAAAATTTTCGGCGCAAAAGATTTGCCGCGTTTCGGCGTTACGGCGGAATTGCCGAAAGCATTTTCCAATGTCGAATATTACGGCAGAGGCGAAAAAGAAAATATGTGTGACTTTAACGCGCACGCGCCTGTCGGCATTTATGAAAGCACCGTCAAAAATATGCACGAAAACTACATAAAGCCGCAGGACAACGGCAACCACGGCGGTACAAAGCGTTTGCGGCTGTTTGACGAACAGGGGCACGGTGTGGAAATCATCGGCGTGCCGAAATTCAGTTTCAGCGTACACGAATACACGCAAAACCTGTTGTGCGAGGCCAAGCACCGCGAGGATTTGCGCGCACAAAACACCACTTTCCTGTCGATTGACGGCTTTATGCGCGGGGCGGGTTCAAATGCCTGCGGTCCGGACGCGCTCGAAAAATACCGATTTACCTTTAAGGACGAATTAAAATTCAAATTCGCGGTGAAGCCCTTGAAGGGTGGCAAAGCGTAATGCGAACAGTTTGGTATGAAAGCGGTGCGGATTATGCACCGAGCGCAGAGGTGCGCAAAACCGTATTTGTGGAAGAACAAGGCTATACGCTTGAAGAAGAATTTGACGATTACGACAAGGCTTGCCCGCATCTTGTGCTGTTTGACGGGGAAACCCCCGTTGCGACAGGGCGGCTGGTGCTGTTAGAAAACGGTACGGCGAAACTCGGTCGCATTGCGGTATTGAAAAACTACCGCGGCAGGCATTTGGGCGCGAAAATTGTGTCGGCGCTTTTGGAGAAAGCCAAAGAAGCAGGCGCCGAAAACGCATATGTCAGCGCGCAAAGTTATGCTGTACCCTTTTACAACAAATTCGGGTTCCGAGAATACGGCGACGAATATTTAGACGGCAGAATCCCCCATAGAGATATGGAGATGCCGCTTTAAAAGAGTTACAATGTAAGGAAGTCTTAAAAATGAGCAAGGTAAAAAACGAACCGAAATACAAAAACGCGGCTTTACAAGCCATTCGTGCACAGTTTGCGCGTTGCGGTATCATAAAAAGTAATCGTTACAAAACAGGAGGTTAAATGATGTTATTCTGGTTGCTCGGTATTCTTGCAGGCGTGCTGATAGGTGTTGCGGATATGTTTTTACTGATTCGAGAAAAGCGCGTCGGTGTTTGTGTGCACGCGGTTTTGCGTGACGCGATTTTATCCAATTTGCTTGCGCTTTCCTTTATGAAATATGTATTGCATATCGCCAATATATTTGCACCCGAACTGCACGGAAAATTATATCCGCTCAAATATACTGCCGTTGTGTTGGCGTTCGGCTGTGTGTTGCTGTTGACACGCGGATTTTTGACAAACATTCTGCAAACCGTACCCCAACCGCCGAAACGCAAAGTGGGTTCTTGGATACTTCGTATTTTTTCTGCATTGTTTTTTGCGCTCGGCGTTGCGGCATTTACCGGCACGATTTGGGGCAAATCGACTTTCGGAAATTTGGCACCCGATGAAATGCTGATTAGTTTGCTCTCCCCCACCACGGGCACAAGCGATGAAGTGATGGTCACCCTATTAGAAGGGCCGATTTTGCAAACCGCCGTATTGACTGCTCTGTTTTGCGCATTCGCGTTTTCTGCGCGTAAAATTGTATATCAACTGAAAGAAAAGTCTGTAACAGTTTTCCCGGGGCTTGCACGACGCATTCTCTGCTTTGTACTGGCTTTGGCTGTACTGGCGGGCGGTATCACTTTCGGTGTAAAAAAATTCCAACTGCAAAAATTATATTCAGCCTATGTGGATGACTCCCCGTTTGTTGCTGACCATTTTGCCGACCCGAACACTACCAAAATGAAATTCCCCGAACAAAAGCGGAATTTAATTCACATTTATCTTGAGTCGATGGAAAACACCTACTATTCCCAAGATTTGGGCGGCTATATGGAAAAGAACCTAATGCCCGACCTTGCCGAACTTTCCAAAGAAGGGTACTCGTTCTCGCATTTACCCGAAGGATTCGGCGGACCGACAGTGAACACAGGCGGAACTTGGTCGGTTGCGGCCATGGTCAATATGAGCACAGGTGTACCGATGAAAACGCCGACTACGCCAAATGCTTACGGTACAGCGGGAAATTTCCTGCCCGGTGCAACAACTTTAGGGGACATTTTAAAAGAACAAGGCTATGCGCAAACCGTTATGTTCGGCGCAGATGCAACATTCGGCGGATTGAACCATTACTTCCACGACCACGGTGACTTTCGCATTTTAGACTGGAACGGTGTCAAAGCAGAAGGTTGGTTGCCTGCGGATTATTCGGTTTGGTGGGGCTATGAGGACACAAAACTCTTTGAATTTGCAAAAAAAGAGTTAACGCGTCTTTCCGAAACCGGCAAACCGTTCCATTTTGTAATGGAAACGGCAGACACACACTTCCCCGACGGATATTTAGAGCCGGATGCGGAAAAACCGTTTGAAAGTCAGTATGCCAATGTGATTTTCCATAATCAAAAGCAGGTTGTGGAGTTCGTTCGTTGGATTCAAGCACAGCCGTTTTATGAAAACACAACGATTGTGCTGATCGGCGACCACCTCAGCATGGACCAAAAATTCTTTGCGGATGTAGACCCTTCATACCAGCGGACATGTTTCAATTTGATTTTAAACCCCGCGCCGACTATACGCCATATTCCGCAAAAGCGTATGCACAATCGGCAATGGGCAAGTTTTGATATGTTCCCCACCATTCTTTCGAGTATCGGTGTAGAAATCAAAGGCGACCGCCTCGGTATCGGCACGGATTTGTTCTCCGACAAACAGACGCTGTTTGAGGAATACGGTGTTGACTTTGTCAATACGGAACTGGTTAAAGGCAGTAGTTTTTATAATGAAAACATTTTGACCGGTGACAACAGCGGCTATACCCCGCAGTACGGTGACCAAGGGAAAAAGTGATTTTGACATTGACAACGCCCACCCTTTTTTGGGGTGGGCGTTGTTTTGGGTTATATTTTCGCGATTTTGGTAAAATGACGGTACAAAAGCACGCCCGCACCACTGAGCAGGAGTGTTACCGCATACACGACCGCGGCGGCAAAATAGTTTTTCTCGCCGAAATACGCACCGCACATTGTAGAAGTGATGATACTCGGTATGCGCGCAACGGTGGTCAGCACCAAAAAGACGGGCAATTTCAACCCTGTCAGCGGCACGAAATAGGTCAGCAAATCTTTCGGTGCACCGGGAATTAAGTAAATCAGGAATAACAGCACCTTTGTGCGTGGATTTTCCTGCAAAAAGCCGAATTGTGACAGACTTTCGGGTTCGACAAAGACGGATACAAACCGTTCCCCGTAGTGTGCGGAAAGCAAAAGAATAATCGCACTGCCGAGTTGCGTGCCGACCATACACCACAAAAGTCCGCCGAAAACGCCGAATGCGTAGCCTGACGCGACTTCTAACGGCTCGGCGGGGATAAATTTAAACACCGTTTGCGCCGCGCGAACGGCAACAAAGAGCACTTCACCCCACGCGCCGTATGTGTCCAATTTCGCTTTAAACACCTGCGGGTCCGTGAAAATCACAAGCAATTTTTGCCCGAACACAAAATATAAAATGATGCCTGTCGCCAAAAGTACCGCAAGCGGTATGATTGCAGAACACACCTGCCGTTTCGTCGGCTTTTTCAGGTTTATTTTCCGTTTTTGAAGATTTCGGAAAGGCTTTTTATTCGGCATACCGCTTCACCGCCGCTTGCCGCGCACGCAAAGGATAAAATGCGTCCAAATCCCCTTTGTAATTCGCCCGCCACGGTTTATATTTGCCGTTGTAGTGAATAATGCAGGTATTTTGCCGCACATACGCCATTGCCGCCTCTTTGCCGTATTGCTGACACAAACGGGCAAAACAGCGCTCGTCCAAATTGTAAATATTTTCGTCCAAACGCAAAATGCGTTCCCCGTACAGGGCGTTTAACACATCTTGGTCGGCTAAAAAGAGGCTGTGCGGATGTTTTCTGATACAATCGAAAACCTCTTGGGGAGAGAAAAATGCGCGTAGGGCGCGTAAATTAAGCATTAACACGCCCGCATTGATATAGGTGCTTTGCGGGTGCATACCGAGTCTTGCGGTATTCAACAAATTGACAAGCGGCGACAAATGCCCGCACCCGGCAAACAGGCAATCCCCGAACTGCACATTGTAAAGCGGTGTAAGATTGCCGATAATCAGCGTGTCGGGGTCGATATATAAAATACGGTCTAACGCTTTCGGCAGATATGCGGCGGCAAACAAGCGGTAATAGGTTTCTTTGGAAGTGCGTTTTAAAATCGGCGCATCTCGGAACAATTCGGCAGGCACCGACACCGAAAGTACGCGGCTGTCACCGCCCTCCACGGCATTGCCGATGGCGTCAAAATCCGTTTCGGTCAAATCGGTGTGCGCAACATAAATATCGAATGCTGTTCGCGGATTGCTTTGTATTAAAGAACGAAGCATTACACAAAGCGGTTTTACATAGCCGGAATTGAGTGTTACTAAAATATTCACAAGCGGTTTCCCCTTTCCTTTGCTCTCGGTTTGCCTTGCATCTCTTATTGTATGCGTCGGAAGTGTCAAAACCTTGACCGAAAAATATAAAAAAAGTTAAACCGCCGCGAGAAAAATTACAAAAGAATAAAGAAAAAGGAAATCCCGCGCAAGAATGAAGTGACCCCAAAAAGTTAGACAAATATTTCTATAGCAAATTGTTCAAGCA
>CAMGGF010000060.1 GCA_946055445.1 uncultured Ruminococcus sp.
AGATGCATCGTGGGTAAAACTCGATGATTTTGGAGGTTTTTAAAAAAATGAACAAAGAATTTTTTGAGGCAGTCAAAGCGTTGGAAAAGGAAAAAGGCGTTCCTGCGGAATACCTGTATGAAAAAATCAAAGCGGCGATTGTGGTCGCCGTGAAAAAGGATTACAACGGCAAGGATGTTATCTCCTGCGAAATCAACCCCGAAAAGAACGAGATGTTTGTGTACTTGCACAAAACCGTAGTCGATACCGTAGAAGATGCAGACTGCGAAATCTCCGTGGAAGATGCCGCGCAGTATAAAGCGGACGCCGCTGTGGGCGACGAAATCTGCATTTCGCTCGGCACAAAGGATTTCGGCAGAATTGCCGCGCAGACCGCAAAGCATGTTATCCGTCAGGGAATTCGTGATGCGGAACGCGGGCAGATTATGATGGAATTCCAGTCCAAACAGCAGGAATTGGTGACGGCAAAAGTCGAGCGCATCGACCCCGTCACAGGCAATGTCACCTTGGAAATCGGCAAGGCGGACGCCATTTTGCCGAAAGCCGAGCAAGTCCCCGGTGAAGAATTTACCGAGGGCGAACTGATTAAAGTGTTTATTGTGGATGTCCGCGATACCGAAAAAGGCCCGAAAGCGATGATTTCGCGTACACACCCCGGCCTTGTCAAACGCTTGTTTGAAACCGAAGTGCCCGAAATTTATGACGGTACCGTGACGATTGACGCGGTTTCGCGTGAAGCGGGTGCCAGAACCAAAATTGCCGTACACAGCAAAGAGGAAGAAGTCGACGCTGTCGGCGCTTGCATCGGTCCGCGCGGTGCGCGTGTCAACAAAATCGTGGATGTGCTCGGCGGCGAAAAAATCGATATTGTGGTTTACAGCGACAAGCCCGAAGAATTTATTGCCGCGGCGCTTGCACCTGCCAATGTTTTAAAGGTGGAAATCGTAGACGAGCAGGCAAAATCCTGCCAGGTTACCGTGCCGGATAATCAACTTTCGCTTGCCATCGGCAACAAGGGGCAAAATGCCCGTCTGGCGGCGCGCCTGACCGGCTGGAAAATCGACATCAAACCCGAAAGCGGGTTTTATGAAGGGTAACAAACATATCGAAAAACCGCAAAAGGGAGAGGAACCGTATGAAGCAAAGAAAAATCCCGCAGCGCACCTGTAACGGATGCGGTACGCAAAAACCGAAACAGGAACTTGTGCGCGTGGTGCGTTCTCCCGAAGGGGAGGTAAGCCTCGATTTAACCGGTAAGAAGCCGGGGCGCGGCGCTTATATTTGCCGCGACATCGAGTGCCTTCGCAAAGCGCAGAAAACCAAACGCCTTGCGCGCGTGTTGGAATGCGAAATCCCCGAAGCGGTTTATGCCGAAATGGAGGAAGCACTGCAAAATGACGGACAGTAAGCAAAACGGGCTGTTAGGGCTTGCACGGCGCGCGGGGAAAGTAAGCCTCGGGCACGATGCCGCGCTCACTGCCGTGAAACAGCATTCGGCGTGTCTTTGCCTTGTTGCATCGGACGCCTCCGAGAGGCTCTGCACGGAATTTGCAAGGGCAGTGCAAGCCTTCGGCGGGAATATCCCGCTTATAAAATCCGATTACACGATGGCGCAGTTCGGGCAGGTTTTGGGGACAAAAACCACGGCAGTACTCACTGTGGATGACCAAGGCTTTGCCGCAAGAATTGCAGAACTTATCGGGAGGGAATGAGTTTATGACGAAAAAATACAAACTCCATGAAGCCGCAAAGGATTTCGGTTTGCCCGCCAAAAAATTGACGGACATTCTCTCAAAATACTTTGAAGGCGAAAAGAAATCGCAAACTGCGTTGGAAGAAAAAGAACTGGATGTTCTGTTTGATATTTTGACCGCCGAAACCGCGGTGGAAAGTTTAGACAGTTATTTTGCAATGCAAAAAGCCTCTGCGCCGAAAGCGCCCAAGGCGGAAAAGAAAGCGGAGCCCGCGCAAGGCAAGGCGACGGGCAAAAAAACACAGCCTGCCGCAGATGCGCCCGCCGCAGCCGCGCCTGCTTCGGAAAAACCGAAAAAGGAAAAGGACAAAGACCGTCCGATGCAGTCGCGCACCAAAGGTGCCGTGCGGCATATTGATACGCGCGCGGGGAATGTGGAACTGGACAAATACAACGAGCGCTATGAAAATATTGCACCTGTCAGCGACCGTGCGAATGACAATACCGTGCGGAAGCAGAAGTTAAAACAGAAATCCCAACAGTACAGAAAACAGGGTATGCGTTCCAGAAAACGCGAAACCGAAAAAGAGCGTATGGCGCGTATTGCCGCCGAGCGCGCAAAGAAACAAATTAAAATCACCGTGCCCGAGGAAATCACCGTCGGGGAATTGGCGGCACTTTTGAAAATGACTGCCGCAGAAGTGATTAAAAAATTGTTCGCTTTGGGGCAGATGGCAACCGTCAACGAAGTGATTGACTACGATACTGCTGAAATCGTGGCAACCGAACTCGGCGCAAAAGTCGAAAAAGAGGTTGTTGTGACCATTGAAGAACGCATTATCGACGATACTGAGGACGCCGAGGAAGATTTGCAACCGCGTGACCCTGTTGTAGTGGTTATGGGCCATGTTGACCACGGTAAAACTTCGATTTTGGACGCCATTCGGAACACGGCGGTCACGGCGACCGAAGCGGGCGGCATTACCCAGCACATCGGCGCATACCGTGTGGACTTGGACGGGCAGAAAATCACGTTTTTGGATACCCCCGGCCACGCGGCGTTCACTTCGATGCGTGCGCGCGGCGCACAGGCAACGGATATTGCCGTTTTGGTTGTGGCGGCGGACGACGGCATTATGCCGCAGACCGTTGAGGCAATCAACCACGCCAAAGCCGCAGGCGTCAGCATCATTGTTGCCATCAATAAAATGGATAAACCCGGCGTTACGACCGACAAAATTATGCAGCAACTCACCGAATACGAACTCATTCCCGAGGAATGGGGCGGCGATGTGATTTGCGTGCCCGTTTCGGCAAAAACGCATATGAACATTGACAAATTGCTCGAATCCATTTTGTTGGTTGCGGAGATGAAAGAACTCAAAGCCAATCCCAACCGCGCAGGTAAGGGTATTGTTATCGAAGCGCGCCTCGACAAGGGCAGAGGTCCCGTGGCAACGCTTTTGGTGCAGAACGGTACCTTAAATGCGGGCGATACGATTGTGGCGGGTATGTCCGTCGGCCGTGTCCGCGTGATGACCAATGACCGCGGCCAGCGCGTAGAGCACGCAGGTCCCGCCGTGCCGGTGGAAATTACCGGTCTTGTGGATGTGCCGCAGGCGGGCGATACTTTTGACGCGGTTTCCGATGAACGCTTGGCGCGTGAATTGGTCGAGCAGAGAAAACGCGAAGCCAAAGAAGAGGAATTCAACCAATTCCATAAAGTCACGCTTGACAACCTGTTTGCATCTATCAACCAAGGCGAAATGAAAGAACTGAACATCATTGTCAAGGCAGATGTGCAGGGCTCTGTGGAGGCTGTGCGCCAAAACTTGGAAAAATTGTCCAACGAAGAAGTCAAGGTAAAAGTCATCCACGGCGGTGTAGGTGCTGTAAGCGAGTCCGATGTGATGCTCGCCAACGCGTCGAACGCGATTATCGTCGGCTTTAATGTGCGCCCCGACCCCGTTGCGGCGGAGGTTGCCGAGCGCGACGGCATTGATATGCGTATGTACCGCATTATTTATGACTGTATTGAAGAAATCGAAGCGGCAATTAAAGGTATGCTTGCGCCGAAATTCCGCGAGGTCATTTTGGGCAGAATTGAAGTGCGCAGCGTCTTTAAACTGTCCTCTTCGGGTATGATTGCCGGTTCTTATGTTTTGGACGGCAAAGTCACCCGCAACGCGCAAATTCGCGTGGTGCGTGACGGCGTGGTCATCGCCGAAGACGCCATTTCTTCTCTCAAACGCTTTAAAGACGATGTCAAAGAGGTTGCACAGGGGTACGAGTGCGGTATCGGCCTTGAAAAATTCAACGACTTAAAAGAGGGCGATATTTTCGAGGCGTTTATGATGGAAGAATATCAGGATTGATATATCCTAAAACGAGGTAAAACTATGGCAGGATACAGAACGGATCGGGTTGCCGAGGATATCAAACGCGAAATCGTCGCGATGATACGCGAACTCAAAGACCCGCGCGTCAAAGATAAAATGCTTACTGTGGTGCGCGTAGAGGTCAGTTCCGACCTTTCTTATGCAAAAGTATATGTCAGCGCGCTTGCGGGCTTGGACACCGCAAAAGAAGCGGTGAAAGGGCTCGTCAGCGCCACGGGGCGTATTCGCCGCGAGGTGGGCGCGCGTTTGCATCTGCGCAAAACACCGGAGTTGAAATTCATTGCAGACAATTCCGTGGAGCACGGTATGGAAATTTTCAAAAAACTGGAAGAGGTTTCGGAGGGGCACGATGCGTGAATATAACGCCGCGCAATGTGCGGCAGATTTAAAAACGCAAAACAATATTTTGATTTTAACCCACCGCAATCCCGACGGTGACACACTCGGTTGTGCGTTTGCGTTGCTGCGCGCGCTTTTGTCACTCGGGAAAACCGCGCGGGTGGCGTGTTCCGACGAAATTCCGCAAAAATATGCCTATATGTGGGCGGGGATTTCCGTTTCGGATTTTACACCCGATTTTATAGTCGCGGTGGATATTGCCGATGAAAAACTGCTCGGCGAGCCGCTGTATGCGCAGTATCACGGTAAGGTAAATCTGTGTATTGACCACCATTTATCGAATACGCGGTATGCCGAAGCGCTGTTTTTGCGGGAATGTGCGGCGACCTGTGAACTGATTTACGAAGTGCTGGTCGCTTTAAAAGCGGCGTTAACGGCGGGCATTGCCGATTGTCTGTATACGGGGCTTTCCACCGATACGGGTTGTTTTCGGTATTCCAATACAACACCGCATACTTACAGGCTGGCGGCGGATTTGCTCGAAGCAGGCGCGGACGCGGCGGAGATTAACCGCGTGATGTTTGAAACGAAAACCCGCACCTATCTGAAATTGGAAGAATTGGTTTTGAACAATCTGCAAATGTATTTTGACGGAAAATGCGCGGTTGTGACCGTGACAAAAGAAATGTTCCGACAAAGCGGCTCCAATGAGAGCGAGTGCGACGGCATTGCTTCGCTTTCGCGCCGAATTGAGGGCGTTACGGTCGGCGTGACTTTGCGTGAACGCGAGGACGGTACATTTAAGGTGTCTTTGCGTACATATGCGCCCGTGGATGCGGCAAAAATCTGCGGCAAAATGGGCGGCGGCGGGCACGCGCGTGCGGCGGGCTGTGAATTGTCAATCGAACATTTTGAAGCGGAAAAACAGAAACTGCTGGAAATTATCCGTGCAGAACTTGAAAGCATATGACAGGATTTATTTGTATTGACAAACCCCAAAATATGACCTCATTCACGGCGGCAAACCGTGCGCGGGCGATTTTTGGTTGTAAAAAAGCCGGGCACACCGGCACATTGGACCCGATGGCGACGGGGGTGCTCCCGATTGCGCTGTCGGGTGCAACGCGTTTTATTGAACTTTTACCGACTGCCGAAAAAGGCTATACCGCCCGTGTGCGGTTGGGGGTGACCACCGATACGCTCGATATAACGGGCACGGTGCTTTCCAGAAGCGCTGTAACGGCAACACCCGCACAAATTGAAGAAGCGGCGCTTTCCTTTTTAGGGGAAAGTATGCAAACCCCGCCGATGTACTCTGCGCTGTCCAAAGACGGTGTGCGGCTGTATGAATTGGCGCGTCGCGGCGAAACGGTCGAGCGTGCACAGCGAAAAATCCGCATATCCGCGCTTACGGTGTCGGATTTTTCGGAAAATGAATTTACGCTTTGTGTGACCTGCTCGGCAGGCACGTATATTCGCTCGCTTGCCGACGATATCGGGCGGAAACTCGGTTGCGGCGCAGCGCTTTCTGCTTTGCGGCGCACGGCGGCAAACGGGTTTACTTTAAAGGATTGTATATCGCTTGACGAATTGGAAGCATTGCGGGATGCAGGCAAGGTACAGGAACACATTTTCCCCGTAGACGCGTGCCTTTCGGCGTATCCGGAAATTACGGTTACGGCACCGCAGGCGGTGCTCTTTCAAAACGGTGGGGAACTGTTTTTGAACCGCATCGGAAGTCCCAAAAAGGGGGTTTATCGCATATACGCGCCCGACAGACGGTTTTTGGGGCTCGGCGAAGTGCCGTCTGCCAAAGATGCCGACGCTCTTGCGGTTAGGAGGGTGTTTGTAGATGGATAAACAACGCGCAATCGCCCTCGGCACCTTTGACGGCTTGCACCGTGGGCATTGGCAGGTGTTAAACGGCGCAAAACAGGGCGATTACACGCCGTCTGCCTTGCTGTTTTCCGAACACCCCGCGTCCGTGCTCGCAAATGCCGCGCCGCCCGCGCTTTGCACCGCAGAAAAACGCGAAACGCTGTTGCGTGCTGCGGGGATTGCACCTGTATATATTGATTTTCGTGAAATTATGGCACTTTCGCCGCGCGCGTTTTTCGAAGAAATTTTAATGAAACGCTTTTCGGCAGGGCTTGTTTGCTGTGGCGAGAATTATACCTTCGGAAAGGGTAAATCGGGCAATCCTGCGGTTTTGAAAGACCTTTGCGACGAATACGGTGTGCGCCTTTGTGTGGCAAAAACCATGGAAGTCAACGGCGCGCCTGTGTCCTCGACGCGCATTCGCAGGGCGCTTGAATGCGGGTGTGTGGAAACTGCCAACAAAATGCTCGGCAGACCGTTTTCTTACGCATTTCCCGTGGCAGAGGGGGACAAACGCGGCAGAAAATTGCACTTCCCGACCGCCAATCAGTTTTTCCCCGACGGCTTTGTGCAACCGAAATACGGCGTGTATGCGTCATTTGTCGAACTCGGCGGCAAACGGTATCCTGCCGTGACCAATTTCGGCGCGCGCCCGACCATCGGCACCAACTCTGTCCGCAGTGAAACCTGTATACTCGGCTTTTCGGGGGATTTATACGGGCAAAGCCCCGAAATACAATGGCTTTCGTATTTGCGCCCCGAGCAAAAATTTCCGACGCTTTCCGATTTGCAGGCGGCGATTGCAAAAGACGCCGCACGCGCCGAAGAAATTTTCAAAAACACTATTGCAAACGGGGCATAAACATTGTAAAATAAAAAGCAGAAACTCCCAAAAATTTTTATAAAGGACGGTGCTACCTATGTGGGCATTGAAAACCGCG
>CAMGGF010000061.1 GCA_946055445.1 uncultured Ruminococcus sp.
CGAAAACGGGCACCCTTTTGTCCGCATTCGCGGACATTTCCCCTGTCAGGGGAATCACCCGCCCCTACGCGTTGTCATTCTGAGCCGTTAGGCGAAGAATCTCGTTTTCGATGCACTTTTCTTTTGAGATCCTTCGCTATCGCGCAGGATGACAAATAAAAATTCACCTCTGCGGGCATATTTATAAATCAACCCCCGAAACGCGGGATTTGCGTTTCGGGGGTACAGTTTTGTGTACTTGTCACGCTGTCGGCGGATTTTCGGGCGGGGTATCCTGTGCCGCTTCGCTCTCCTTTGCGGCGAGCGTATCAAAAAAACCCTCTTCCATCATTTGCAAAACGATATCCGAAATTTTGGGGTCAAACTGTTTCCCCTTCCCTTCGCGGATTTCCGAGGCAATATAATCTTTTGTGTGCGGCGCGCTGTATCCGCGCGCACTCGCCATCGCATCGTAAGCGTCCGCCATACCGATGATACGGCCCTCCAAACTGATGCCGTTTCCGCGCAAGCCGCGCGGATAGCCGTTGCCGTCATAGCGCTCGTGGTGGTCATGAATCCCACGGCGAATGTGCGGAATTGCGGTAATGTCTTTCACAATATCCGCGCCGATACTCGCGTGCGTTTTGATGACTTCATATTCTTCCTTGGTCAGTTTGCCGGGCTTTTTCAAAATATTGTCGGGTATGCCGATTTTCCCGATATCGTGCAACAGCGCGGAATAATAAATATCGGACACCTTCAAGGGCTTTAACCCGTACCGCCGCGCAATTTCCGCCGCATATTTCGCCACGCGGTCGGAATGGCCGCGCGTGTATGTGTCTTTCGCGTCTACCGCGTTGACGATTGCGGAAATAGACTGCCGTGTAATGTCTCGATAGCGTTTCTGCCGCCGTTTCAGCACAGCCGTGTGCACTGCCATCACCAACAAAACACCGCCGCCGATGAAAATGGCGCTGGCTGCCGCAACGGCAAGCCAAAATGTGACGCTTTCGCTGTAACTTGCCGATTTGGAGAAAGTCACCGAGGCTGGTTCCCCCAGCACCTCACCGTTTTTCTGCACGGCACGCACGGAAAAGGTGTATTCCCCGCAAGAGAGATGATTGTAATTGACACGCACTTCCGCTGCGGGCGAAACGCGCGTATACGCCGTATCTACACCTTCTAATTTGTACTCCAAGTAAAAATCTGCCGTACCGCCGTATGTAATTGCCGTAAAACAGAGTTGCACCGCGCTGTCCGTATCCGAAAGCGTTACACCGTTATGCAAGGCAACCGAACTTTGCCCGCTTTCTGCGGTGCGGAACGCGATACGCGGTATCGGCGTTTCGTTTTTATAGGTTTTCATATCAATTTGATTGATGCCTTTGCCGGTACACAGATACAGCACGCCGTTTTCATCGACAAAATTTTGCGAATCCGTGTCCAGCGCCGCCAAAACGCCCTGCCGCTTGCTGATGATTTCATAGGGAAGAGACTCGGTTTGTGTAAACATATCCGCCTGCCGCACCACAGCCGCACCGTTGGTTGTAACTACCCAAAGCGCGCCGTCCGAAAAAAACAAATCCGTAATTTCACCGGACAAATTCAGTCCTGAAAAGTGCATTACCGTTCTATTTTCATCTTGATATAACAGTTGCGCGCCGACGCTGAACCATACGCGGTTGCGAACCGTTGGGTCTTTTACAATACAGGATACTTTTCCCGCAGGGAAGCCCTCCTTCACACCGTATGCCTGCACATTGCCGTCTTGCCCGACACAATATACACCGTTTCCGACCGTGCCGACCAGCAAATCGCCGTTTTCCGTTTGCAAAAGCGCGCTGACGCGGCCGAGCATCCCGTTTGAAGTGTCAAATGTGTGCAATACACGGTTTTCCCGAAGCAGGCACAAGCCGTTATCCGTACCGACCGCGATATCCCCGTTTTGCAATTCCGACAATACGCGAATGGTGTGTGACGGCAGGCCGTTTTCCGCTGAAAATGTCTGTAATGCGCCCGTTTTATCCAACCGATACAAGGTACTGCCTGCGGCTGCCCAAAGCCCGCCGTTGCGGTCGGTAAGCAAATACTGCACCGACTGCCCCGCCGTTGCGTGTGTCAACGCATTTTCGGTTTGTGTGTCGGTCGCGTTTTCCAGCATAATCAGCCCTGCATTCGTGCCAACGCAAGTGTATTCGCCGTACTGCAAAAACGCCAGTGCCGAAAAAGACGGTATGCCGTGTGCCGCATTCCAATTGCGACACGCGGTTTTTGAGATTTTTTCCACGCCGTTTTGCCGCGTGCCAAGCCAAAAATTACCCTGGAAATCACAGGAAAACGCCGAAAGCCCCTCTATGCCGCTTTTTTGCATACATTCGTATGTACCGTCGGCAAATAGAATGCCCCAGCCGTCTTGCGATATGATGTGAAAATTATTTTCTGCATCGTGGCTGATATGCGTCACCGCAGACAGTTCTGTTTGCGTCAGGCGCGGTTTGTAATTGCCGTTTTCGTCTTTTTCCAAGATAATCAGCGAACCGTCTGCACAGCCGAGCAAAAACCGTTCCCCGGCAGAGTCAACCGCCGTATACATTCCTTCTTTGTTCCACCCGTATCTTTGGAGTGTAGAGAAAGAAAATCCACCGTCCACAATGGAAAACAGCGCGCCGTCCTCTGTCACGCCGAACACATTTCCGATAGGCCCGACGGCAATGTCGCGTACCACCAAAGCACGGTCGCTCAAAGCAAAACTGTTGCCGACACTGCCATCTGCATTGATAAAGTAAACCCCTGTCGGCACGGCTACCGCCACGGAGCCGTCCGGCAAAAGATTGATATCGTTCACTGCGTCGGAAAGCGCGCCCCCTGCCGTGGTCACAGCGGTCCAAACACCGTCCGCCAAATGCAAAATGCCGTTTCCGTTTGTCCCAACCCAAAGGTCGCCGTCCGCCGAGGCACAAAGCACCGTAGTTCCCATTGCGGGAAAGGACGGGTCGGTTTGCTTGTTAATTAGGGAAAAGGCATACCCATCATAGCGAATCAGACCGTCTGCCGTGGCAAACCACAAAAGCCCGTCTGCCGTCATCGTAATATCACGCACGGTTTCAGAGGGGAAACCGTTGTCGGCATTTAAAACAGAATGCATTTGTTCGTCGGGGGACATCGGCGAATGCGCACCGACAGGAACACACACAATCGCACAAAGCATCCATACAGCCAAAACAACAGCCTGTATCCGCATAAATGACAATTTCATTGTGTGTTCCCCCTTTTTTTAAGACTGCATAAAAATTCTAAACCAATGTAAATATACCACAAAACGGTTGTGTGAACAACTCGAAAAATTGCTAAAAATTCCCGTTGGAAATTGGCGAAATAGACGAGGATTTTTGTGTGCAAAACAAAATCCCCTTTCGGCGTTTGCCGAAAGGGGAAAATGATTCATTCAAAAGGGATTAATAATAGAAGTTGGTATACTCATTCATCGTCATCAGTTCCGTGTAACCCGTAACCTGCACCGCATTGGTTCTAACGGTGAATTTCGCATAAGTTGTATAGATGTAGGTCAAACTTTCCAACTGCTCGGTCAACGGATTAAATTGCGCCATAACGGTAATGCCCGAATACTTTGTATCCAAATCCGTCAACTTCAAGGGGCTGTTCGCAACTTCCGTCACAGAAGTCGCGCTCTGCATACGCGCCGCCACTTCGGGCTGTACCAAAAAGTCATCCGTGAAACGGTTTAAGCCGCAATCTGCGCGTCTGTTCGGATTGTCAACATCTTTCAACATAAAGGTATATGTGCAGTTCAAAAGGTCGACATCCACAAGCGCAATGTCATCCGCCGTCAATGCGGTAGGTTTCAAACCGTAATTCGCATAAGACGCGTCATATTTTGCCGCTGCAACCGCTTCTGCGGCGGTTTTGCCTTTTGCAACATTGTAGGTAATCGGAAGAACGTCACCGCTGTTCGTATCCAATTGGCAACCGTTAAATGCGCCGACTACGAAATCCAAGTTCGTACCTCTGAGCAGCAACATCTTATTTACGGTTTTGGTTTGCGGACCAATATTGGTGATGCTTTCGCCTGCGTCAACATCCACAGGATAGGTATCGTAGTCCGGTGCGCAAATACGCGAAACCGTATAGCCGACGCCGGGTGCGGTAGCCGCATTCAGTCTGTCTGCCAACATCTGGCGCAGGGTTTCATCGCCTTGGGGGATAGCGGTGTCAAAATCGTGCTCAACCGCCTCGTGCGAGATGGTGGGTTTGCCGCTGATGGACGCTTCCAAGCGGTCAATCAATTCAAGCAACGAGTCTTTCGCGGTTTGAATGCCGTTGGCGGCAGTAATGCCCAGACCGTCTGTATCCACGCCGCCTATAAGACCGCTTAAATCCAAGCCGCCAAGAAGACCCATAATCGTTTCTAAAATGCCGCCCTCTTCTTCGGAATCCGACGGCGCAGAGGTTTGATCGTCGCCGTCATCGGTATCAGTCGGTTCGCTCTGCTGGGAATCTTGTTTTTGCACAACGGTTTTGGTTTGTGCACGCACAATATTCGGATAAACGCTCACCACATTCGGGCCGCCTTTCGACGCCATGCCGTAAACGCCCAATGTGAGTACCACCGCAAGCAGAATCGCACAGAAACGAACCCAACCGCGCTGGCGCTTGCTTTTCTTCGCCTGCAACTCTTCCAGCGTGAGTTCGACTTTTGCTTTTTTAGCCATTATGCTCTTCCTTTCTTAACAAAATATGCATATTTTGTATGCTTGCGCGTTTGCTCAATACGCGAAATTGGTGTAAGTCGCCGTTGCACTCATAGCGCCTTTGCCGTGAATGGTCACCCCGGCTTTCAAAGCCAAATCCGTAACTTCCGCGTCATAAGAATAAGTCAGTTTTACAAGTTTTCCGTCGGTAATCACAACTTCAACTTTGATGTTCTTGTATACACAATCCAACCCTGTAACGGAAACTGCACTACCGACCTGCGCCTGAATTTCCGAAGTGACTTCTTCCTTGATAACGATATCATCGGTCAGTCTGGAAAGTGCGCTGGAACCGTCTTTTTTTGGCGTGTTTACATCAGCCAAGGTAAACGTATATGTATCGCCGCTTATCGTAAGATCTTTTAAGTCACTTGCTTTCAGCGAAGTGGCTTTCAGCTTGTAGCTTTCGCCGTGATAGCCGATGTCTTCTGCGGGATTGCCGCCTTTTTTCACGGTCGCCTTTTTCGGCTGTTCGCCGCCGGCGCCTAAGAAGCCGCCGACAACGCTCTGCAAGTTTGCATTCGGGTCAACGCCCTGAATAATCCCGTTCAAAATGTTGGTGAATGTTTCGCCGCCGACATCCAAATTTGTCATTTTGGCATTGCGTTCCCAGTCATACCCTGCCGCTGCCGCCGCCGCGGTTGCCGCATTGATGGCTTTTGCCGCTTCCTCCGCTTCATTGGAAGCCGGAGCCGCCGCGTCATTGGAACTGCCGCTTGAAGCGCCATCGTCCCAACTCTGCGCGCCTGCCGCGTTCAAATTGGCAGCAACTTGTTCTTCGTATTCTTTCTGCAATTTTGCAGCCTCTTCATTGGCTTTTGTTGCCTGTCCTTTTGCGACATAAGTCGAAGCGCCAACCAGCACAAGCGCCAAAACGATTGCCCAAAAACGAGTCCAACCGTTGGAGCGTCTGACTTTTTTGTCTGCAAGTTCTTCAGGGGTCAATACTTCTTTTGCCATGTTCCTGTCTCCCTCTCATCCAATCAATACACAAAATTGCTATAAGTCGCTGTTGCGCTCATAGAGCCTTTGCCGTGAATGGTTACGCCGGCTTTCAAAGCCAAATCCGTAACATCTGCATCATAAGAATAAGTCAGTTTAACAAGCTTTCCATCTGTGATCACAACTTCAACTTTGATGTTCTTATAGGTGCCTTCCAAGCCTGTAACGGAAACCGCGTTACCAACCTGCGCCTGAATTTCCGAAGTGACTTCTTCCTTTATAACGATATCGTCGGTCAGTCTGGAAAGTGCGCTGGAACCGTCTTTTTTCGGCGTGTTTACATCCTCTAAGGTGAAAGAATATGTGTCGCCGTTCACCGTAAGGTTTTTCAAATCACTTGCTTTCAGCGAAGTGGCTTTCAGCTTGTAGCTTTCGCCGTGATAGCCGATGTCTTCTGCGGGATTGCCGCCTTTTTTCACGGTCGCCTTTTTCGGCTGTTCGCCGCCGGCGCCTAAGAAGCCGCCGACAACGCTCTGCAAGTTTGCATTCGGGTCAACGCCCTGAATAATCCCGTTCAAAATGTTGGTGAATGTTTCGCCGCCGACATCCAAATTTGTCATTTTGGCATTGCGTTCCCAGTCATACCCTGCCGCTGCCGCCGCCGCGGTTGCCGCATTGATGGCTTTTGCCGCTTCCTCCGCTTCATTGGAAGCCGGAGCCGCCGCGTCATTGGAACTGCCAGCGTTCGAACTGCCGCCGGCCGAACCGCCGCCGACAACGATTTGACCCGCGTCAACCGACACAGCCTGATAAACGGTACTGCCTTTGCCGAATGCTACATATGTAACCGAGTACACAAACACAACCGCCAAAAACAATGCCGCTGCTTTCAAAAAGGTTTCGCCGAAGATTTTTCTTTTTTCTTTTTTACGCTCAGCGCGCTCCAAACGCTCTTCGGGCGTAAGCGTTACATCTTTTTTTGCCATTCTGAATGAATCCCCTTTCTTAGATAAACAGATTAGTTTCCACACTAATCGATACTATTACAATTTACAATAAAATCTCCGAAATGTCAATAAACAATCCGAATTTTGTGACGGATTTATTGAAAAAAGCAGTTTTTGTTTCCATTTTTTTACAAAAAAAGGAATAATGAGGGAGTTATTCCGCATTATTCCGAAATTTCAGCGCGATAACCGTGATGTCGTCATTGCGCGGCGCGGCATTTTTTTGTTTGACCGTTTGTGCAAGTTGCTTTGCAATCCCGGTGCAGTCTGCGTTAAGATTTATGCTGCAAACCGCCTTTTGAAACGGCTGTTCGGCGTAATCAAACACCCCGTCGGAGGCAAGCACCACCAAATCGCCCGGTTGCAAAGTGCCCGTACAGCACCCGAAGCGCACCTCACGCAAAATGCCGACCGGCAACGCCGCGCGTTTGATTTCCATACATTTCTCTTTGCGGCGCAACAGCGATTTTGCCGCGCCCGCCTTGTAAAATCCCGCTTCGCCGGTATACAA
>CAMGGF010000062.1 GCA_946055445.1 uncultured Ruminococcus sp.
CATCAGAATCCGCGGGCGATTCGTGAATCGCCCCTACAAATTGTAGGGAACAACCTTAGTGTTGTTCCGCAAAATCATATCGAAATTCACGGGCGGCCGGGTCGACCGCCCCTACAAACGGGCGCGCAATGCACGCCCCTACGGTTGGATGGACAAACCCCAATATGTTTATAAAAAGTATTTCCATACGCCAAAACCGCCTCGCGCCCTTGCTTTTTGGCACATACTATTGTATAATACAAACACATATATGCATTTTTTACGCCGAAAGGCGACGGTTTTTGGAAAGGCGGTTGGAACTTTGCATTCCGAACAAGAAACGGTGCGCGCACCGAAAAATACAACCTCTGCAAAAAAGAATATGCTCACCATTGTGTTGGCGGTGGTCGCCGTGGCGGCGGTGACAGCGGCTTTTTGGCTGTACCGTAATCCGCCGCAGACGCAATCGGATAAAAGCAACACCAAAATCGGTGAAAGCATTGACTCCGTGTTGGTTACGCGAAAAATTACGGCCATTCCCTTTATGGCAACGGATTTGCCGACCGTGTTCTATACTGCGGACGCGGCGGGCAATGTGTTGTATTATGAATTGGCAAACGGCGAGTATGTGCAAATTGAGCCGACGGGGACAATGGAACTTTCTGTGCCGTTAAGCGGCCAACAAATCCCCGTAAAAATCCCGTATATTGAGCGCGACGGCGTTTTGACGGGCTTTGGGCTGTTTACTTCCGACGGCGCGGATACGGGCGTTTACATCTATAATTTTGTAATGTTCAAAGTGTGCAATCTGCCGTCGGCATACAGTGCGGACGGCAAATGCCTTCTGCTTGCATACACCGACCAAACACGCGCCTACACAATGGACCCTGTTTGGGAGGAGGCGTATGTGCTCAACCGCAGTAACGGGACAACGGAACGCTTTTTGAGCGAAAACAACCGCACGCTCGGCATCACGGGTGCGGTGCGTTCCGACTTCTGTATGGTGACGGACACGGCGTTGCACACCGAAACGCCGATGGTGCCGTTTTTGTCGGCACGCGGGCGCGACCAGTCGGATGATGAAAATGCCGCGATGGATATTTATGTGAAAAACGGCGACAAAGAAACGCTCGCCGCGCAAAACGCCATTGGCAGATATGTAAAACCGTTGGAAAACGGCGGGTTTGCGTTTATGCGCAAAACAGAGGGCGGCTTTGAAACCGTAAAATCCGAAAACGGTACCCAAACCGTGATTTCTTCGTTTTATTCGGGCTTCGGTACGGCGTGTATTCGAAGCGGCGATTGGATTTTGTCCAAAGAGGACGGCCGCGTGCATTCCACATATGACACGCGCGTTTACACGCCGACAGGGTATAAAATCAATCCGTTGGTATTTTCGGTGAGTCCCGACGAAAAATATATTGTTATGGCGGGCACGGTTTTGAATGCGTTGGATTATCAAGTGTATATTTACAACATCGAAACCGGCAAATACGCCACCTTCAATGAGCCGAATTATGCGGCACACAGCAATATGCGTTTTATTGACAACACCACCGTGACCTATTATGTTTTAAATGTGGATGGGTTTGAAAATGTGGTGTTAGATGTATCAAAAGTAAAGTAACAACAAAAACAAGGAGAAACTATGGCATTGAATTGCAAAGCCGTTTTGTTTGATTTTGACGGCACGCTGATGGATTCCTCTGAGGGAATTTTTAAAAGTTTGGTCTACGCCTTTGAGGCGGACGGGAAACCCGTTCCCGACGAAGCGACCTTGCGAAAGTTTATCGGCCCGCCGATTTATGACAGTTTTAAAAATCTGTTCGGGTACAAAGACGAAAAAATTGATTGGATGATTGCGAAATACCGTGAACGCTACCGTGCAATCGGGTATAGAGAGGTCGCGGTGTATGCCGGCATTCCCGCGCTGTTACAGCGTTTGCATCAAAACGGCATCAAAATTGCAACCGCCTCTTCAAAACCGCGCGTGTTTGTGGAGAAAATTTTGGAAGAGCAAAATTTGCTTTCGTATTTTTCCTACATCGGCGGCACGGAATTTGACAACATTTCGTCCGACAAAACCAAGATTATTGAAAACGCGATGCGCGCGCTCGGTGTGTCGCCCGCAGAAACGCTGATGGTCGGTGACCGTCTGTATGACATTTGCGGCGCAAAAGGCGCAGGCGTACCTTGTATTGCCGTGCTGTACGGCTTCGGCAGTCGCGAAGAATTTTTGGAATACGGTGCAGATTATATTGTCGGTACCGCAAAAGAAATTGAAACTTTGATTTTCGGAGTGTAACACTATGGCTTCTCCGCTTGCGGACAGACTCCGCCCCGAACAACTTTCCGATATGGTCGGGCAAACGCATTTGCTCGGCGAAAATATGCCGCTTCGCAATATTGTGGAGTCCGGCACACTGCCCAATATGATTTTTTACGGGCCGTCGGGCACGGGCAAAACCACATTGGCGCGCATTATTGCCAAAACCACCGACCGCACTTTGCGAAAACTCAACGGCACCAACGCCTCAACGGCGGATATTAAAGAAATTGTCGGGGAACTCGGCACGCTTGCCGCGCCGAACGGCATTCTTTTGTATTTAGATGAAATTCAGTATTTCAACAAAAAGCAACAGCAGTCGCTTTTGGAATACATTGAAAACGGCGCGATTACGCTGATTGCCTCGACCACGGAAAATCCGTATTTTTATGTTTACAGCGCGATTTTAAGCCGTTCTACAGTGTTTGAATTCCAATCGGTTACGCCTGAGGAGATTGCGCCTGCCGTAAAACGCGCGTTTTTGTTTTTGCAGGCAGAACAGCAAATCACAATCGACTTTACCGACGAAGTTTGCCTGCAAATTGCCATGTGCGCGGGCGGCGATGTGCGAAAATCTTTGAATTTTGCCGAACTCGCGGTGCTTGCCACCAAGCCCGACGAAAACGGAAACAAGCAAATTACGCCCGAAGCGGTCACGGCGATTACGGGGAACAATACCTTTCGCTATGACCGCGCGGGCGATGAACATTACGATGTGATTTCGGCGTTCCAAAAATCCATGCGCGGGTCCGACCCCGACGCGGCACTGCATTATCTTGCACGGCTTTTGGAGGGCGGCGATTTGCCCTCGGCGGTGCGGCGGCTGATGGTGTGCGCGTGCGAAGATGTCGGGCTTGCCTATCCGCAGATTATCCCGATTGTGAAAGCCGCGTGCGATATTGCGCTCGCCGTGGGATTACCCGAAGCGAAAATCCCGCTTGCCGACGCGGTGGTGCTGGTGGCGACTTCGCCGAAATCCAACACGGCGCACGACGCGATTTTTGCCGCGTGCGAAGATGTCCAAAAAGGCAATTACGGCCGCATTCCGCGGTGCTTGCAAAATATGCACTATGACGGCGCGGACAACAAAAACAAAGGGCAGTTTTATCAATACCCGCACGATTACCCGAACCGTTGGGTGGAACAGCAATATATGCCCGACGCGCTGTTGGGAAAACAGTATTATCACTTCGGTGACAACCGCACCGAACAGGCGGCAAAGGCATATTGGGACGCCGTAAAAGGGAACACCGACAAGTAGGAGCAGTACATATGAAAGAAAAAGCGCAAAAAGAACCGAAAATCCGTTCCGTGCAGTTTAATTTCATTATGAACGCGATTTTGACCGTGTCCTCCATCATCTTCCCGATGATCACCTTTCCGTATGCATCGCGCGTGCTGTCGGTGGTGGGATACGGTAAAGTTTCGTTTGCCACTTCGGTGCTGACCTATTTTGCAATGTTTGCGTCTTTGGGCATTCCGAATTACGGCATTCGTGCGTGCGCGCGGGTGCGCGATGACAAGGTGAAACTTTCCCGCACGGCGCAGGAGTTGATTATCATCAACCTTGTGACTTCGGCAATTACCTACGCCGCGTTTTTTGCGTCGCTGTTTTTTGTGGAACGCTTCGAGCAGGATAAAACCCTGCTGATTATCAACAGCGTTTCCATTCTGTTAAACACTTTGGGCGTGACATGGCTTTACTCGGCGTTAGAGCAGTATTCCTACATCACGGGGCGTAACATTCTCTGCAAACTGATTTCCATTGCTTTAATGTTTATTTTCGTGCACAATCCGTCGGATTATGTGGTGTACGGCGCGATCGCGATGGTCGCGTCGGGCGGGTCCAATGTGCTGAACTTCCTGCATTTACGCAAACTGATTATTTTAAAACCGCTGGGCGGCTATCATTTTAAACAGCATTTAAAACCGATATTTGTCTTTTTTGCCACTTCGGTTGCCATCAGCGTATATACGAATTTGGACACGGTTATGCTCGGCTTTATGACCGACGATGTGCAAACAGGGCTTTACAGCGCGTCGGTGAAAGTAAAAAATCTGCTTTGCAGTGTGGTTTCCTCTTTGGGCACGGTGCTGTTGCCGCGGCTGTCTTTGTATGTGCGCAATGAGGAGTCTGACAAATTTTACGAAACGCTTTCGAAAGTGTTGAATTTCCTGCTGTTAATCAGCCTGCCGCTGACGGTGTATTTTCTGTTCTTTTCGCGGACTTCGATTTTGTTGTTTTCGGGCGCGGAATACGAAGCGGCAACGCCTGCTATGCAGTTGTTGATGCCGACGGTTTTGTTTATTGCGTTAAGCGGGCTGACAGGCAATCAAATGCTGGTGCCGCTTGGACGCGAAAAAGCGGTTATGGTGTCGGTGATTTGCGGCGCGGTGGTGGATTTCGGGCTGAACTGGGTGTTTATTCCGAAATGGGGCGCGGCAGGCGCGGCGGCGGCAACCATGATTGCGGAACTTTTGGTATTGGCGGTGCAGTTGTGTTTCCTCAAAAGGGAAGTTTTGCGCGTCGCGCGCGGCGTGAAATACCGCCCGATTTTCGTGAGCGTTTTGGGCGCGGCGGCAGTCGGTTTCTTGTGCGTGCGGTATTTGCCGATTTCCTCGTATTTTTGGATGTTGGCGGTCAGCGCGGTGCTGTTTTTCAGCGTTTACGGCGGACTTTTGCTGTTGCAAAAAGAAGCGTTTTTGTATGAGAATTTGCAGTTGGTACTGCGCTTTTTGAAAAAGAGAGGGAAAGCAGGGGAGAACGAATGAAAAAGGCACACAAACCGATTGCAATATGTACGGCGGCGGTGCTTTTGCTGTTGTGCTTTGCGGGGTGCAGTGCGCCGCAAACACAGGCAGTGCAAAAGCCGCTTGCAGGGGATGCGAAAAATTTTGATGACAGCCACGGCGTGTCGGTACATGACCCCTCGCTGTTTCGCGCCGAAGACGGTACCTATTATGTGACCGGTTCGCATATCGCTTCGGCAAAAAGCACGGATTTAATCCATTGGAATACCGTTTCAAGCGGTGTGTTTGACAGCAACCGCACTTTGGTTTTTGAGGGGCAAACCCTGCGCGGTGCCTATGCAAAGGCGTTTGCTTGGTGCGATGGCGCACAAACCCTTTGGGGACGCGCGGACGAAGAATGGGAAACGAATGTCTGGGCGTCGGATATGTTTTATAACGAAACAATGGGCAAATATTGCTATTATGCCTGTTCCTCGGTTTGGGGGTCTACGGCGTCGGTGATTTGGTTTGCCACAGCGGACAGCCCCGAGGGAACTTTCACCTTTGCGGACACCCTCGTTTACAGCGGGTTTAACAAGCGGACGCGTCTGGGCAAACCGCGCAACGAAATGCATTATTCCTTTACCAATCTCGGTGCGTTGATTGAAAACGGCACATTTACGAAAGCGGAAGTCGAAAACGCGCCGTGGTATAATGAAAACGGCGAATATGACTGCACTTACGGCAAATATCCGAATGCGATTGACCCCGCGCCGTTTTATGATGCAGAGGGCAACCTTTGGCTTGTGTACGGTTCGTTCAGCGGCGGTATTTTCGTAATGCCGTTGGTCGAAGAAACGGGACTGCCCGATTATGCGGCAATGCGCAATACCGAAGGGTATGATTTGTATTTCGGCAAGCAGATTACCTGCACAAACGAGCAGACAAAGAACACGGGCGAAGGGCCGTTTATCACCTATGACGCCGAAAGCGGCTGGTATTATCTGTTTCTTTCCTACGGCGCTTTGGGCGCACTTGACGGGTACAACATCCGCATATACCGCAGTCAAACGCCCGACGGCGTGTATTTGGACGCGGCGGGCAATGACGCGCGCGAAATGAAAAATACGGGGACACCCATTCTCGGGAATTATCAGTTTTCGACAGATGCACAGGCATATTTATCGGGCGGGCATTCCTCTTGCCTTGTAGACGCGGACGGCAAAGTTTTCCAAGCCTATCACCAACGGTACAATGATGGCACGGGCGCATTTCACAATGTGCAAATCCACCAAATGTTGCGCACGAACGACGGTTGGCTGACGATGTTACCGCTTGTGTATAATGGGGAAACCGCAACGGCGGTCAGCCTCGCGGATATTGCGGGCGAATACGAAGCGGTGCGTTTCACGCCCGAACTCCAAACGGCAACCGATTGGAGCGGTGTGCAGGCAATTATCCGCCCCACCGAAAAAATGGTGATTGCCGCAGACGGGACAGTAACTTTGGGCGGCAAAACGGGCACTTTGCAGTTGGACGGCGGCGCGTATACCTATACATTGCACATAGACAGCGCTGTGTACCACGGTGCTTGCTGTGTCGGCACGCAAAACGGGGCGCAGAAGATGACACTTTCCGCGCTTTCCGATGCAAACTGCACGCTTTGGGCAGTTGCAAAATAAAAACGGGAAATAAAGCAGAAAGGCAGGTATCCGAAGATACCTGCCTTTTTTCTGTGTTTTGCCTTATTCCTGTATGCCGGGGATTTTCGGGAGTTTGTCAAAGCCCACCTGCAAATCTTCGTCGGTCGGAATGTAATCGCACATCCTGCCCTCCATGTAAGAGGTGTATGCGTTCATATCGAAATAGCCTGTGCCCGTAAGACCGAACAAAATGGTCTTTTCTTCACCCGTTTCCTTGCATTTGAGTGCCTCGTCAATCGCGCCGCGAATGGCGTGTGCGCTTTCGGGGGCGGGGAGAATGGTTTCGACTTTCGAGAACAGCGTGGCGGCTTCAAACACCTTGGTTTGCTCCACCGAAACCGCTTCCATATACCCATCGTGATAGAGTTTTGAAAGAATGGGCGACATACCGTGATAACGAAGCCCGCCCGCGTGGTTGGGCGAGGGCTTAAATTCACAGCCGAGGGTATACATTTTTG
>CAMGGF010000063.1 GCA_946055445.1 uncultured Ruminococcus sp.
CGGGCATCATTTACGGCACGGGTGCGTGGCAAATCGGTGAAATCAAGGCGACAAACGCCTACACCGAAGCCTATGAAACGGGAAAAAGTATATAGCATATTCGCAACAAAGAAATCGCGCTTTCCGCAAAAAAGAACCGCCACGAACTGTTCGAGGCGGTTCTTTTTTAACCATATTCTTTTAATACAATGCTTCTCCGTTGATATACATATCCAACAGCGAAGCGTCAAACGCGTCGACCGCACCGTCACCGTTCAAATCCGCGGCGGCGAACTGGGCTTTGTCCGTAATGGTCACCGCGCCGACCGTCGCTTTTGCCACTTTTTCATAATCCGTTTTGTTCACGGTATTGTCCGCTACCACATCACCGCGCCGTGCAACCGTATAAGTGGTTGTTGTACCGCCATTGGTGACGGTCACCGAGCCGCCCGTTGTGGTGCCGCTGACGGAAACCGTACTGCCGTACGGCGCAATGAAAGCAGTACTTAAACTTTGATTTTTCCCAAGCAATACAATCCCGTCTGCCTTGCGAACGGCAATGTCGGTATTCGCTTTGCCGAGGGTAAGCGCATACGCAGTTTGCGAAAGCGCCGGGTACGGCAAGATGTAAAGTCCGTCGTCGAAAAGATCCCCTGTCGCCGTATGCGAGTTCGAAAAGGTCGTGGTATCATTGTTAAAATAGCGATTGGTGCTGTTTGCGCCGACCAAAAAGAAATCATAATAAATCGAACCTTGGTCATCCCAAGTTAAATCCACGGCATACCATTTGCCGTCTTCCATTTTGACATAATTCCACGCGTGCCCGCCGCCGTTTGCATCGCCGACCACGATAACACAAGGAATCCCCTCTCGGTTGCAAAGCATTTTGAACGCCTCGGCGTACCCTTCGCAAACAGGTAAAAACGGCTCTAAAAATACGCTTGTCGGCTCGTGCGCCGTGCCGTTGGCGTTTGCATTGTTATAATTCGGATCATACGAAACCTGTTTCGCAATGGTATCGTGAATGGATTTCACTTTATCGTAGCGCGTGTACCCTTTGACCTCGAACGCGTCAAACGCCGCCATCATACGGTTGTAATAGTCTGTCACCGCCGCCTTGTCCGCATAAACCGTGGTTTTATACTGTATTTTGCAACGGATTGAGTGTATTTCAACATCATATCCGCTGCTGTTTTGGTAAGCATAAGCATCAACCAGAGAAGCAGAATACCCGCCCAACCAAAACAGTTCGGGATGGTCCTCCATCAATGCAGAAATACCGCCTCGCACAGCGAGAGAAAATGTTTTCTGCGCTTCCGCAGTCAGCGATGCTGTTGTATTTTGACAGGTGATAGGTGTTGTAAAGGTAATCAAAACCCCGTTCGTACTGTCTGCGCTGTCCAATCCTGCATTTAGCAAGCCGTTATATACATCTTTTTGCCACTGGTTCAGATATGTATAGAAAGTATACGGCGTGTCGGCATTTTCCCCGTAAAGCGGAGCAGCCGTCACTGCATGATTTACTGTGTTCGATATTGCTGTGCGCGGATCAAACTGTACGGCTTGTGTATAGCCCAATTCCCCTGTGACTTTCACAGGTGCTTCGGATATCGCGCCCACGCAGAGCACACCGTTCGGAAGCAACAGCAAAAGCACAGCCAAAAATACGAGAAGTTTTTTCATTCGTCATCTCCCCTAACTTAAAAACAGCAAACGGCATTTACAGCACTGCTTTTTCCGCAACGCCGCAACGCCGTTTTTTATAAATTATCGAATTTCACGCCGCCGCATTATCGGTTTTGCAAAAGTGCGGACAGTTCGTCCATAAACGCGTTGATATCGCGGAAATGGCGATATACCGACGCGAAACGGACATACGCCACTTCGTCAATATCTTTTAATTTATCCATAGCGAGTTCGCCGATATGTAACGAGGTCACTTCGCGGTCGAGTGAGTTTTGCAAACTCGCCTCAATGTCATCCACCGCTTTTTCCAAAGTATCCATCGCAACGGGGCGTTTTTCGCACGCGCGCATCAAACCGCGCAGTAATTTGTTGCGGTCAAACACTTCGCGGGATTTGTCCTTTTTAATGACCAAAATCGGCACGCTTTCAATAATCTCATATGTTGTGAAGCGCTTGTTGCATTGCAGGCACTCGCGGCGGCGGCGAATCCGTTCGCCCTCGTCGGTCGGGCGCGAATCAATCACTTTGCTTTCTTCATAGCCGCAAAACGGGCATTTCATAGGTTTTCCTCCACATCTAACGCAATATATGGTATATCCATTTGTATTATAGCAAACCGAAACCACAATGTAAAGTAAAAAAATCCTTTACAGCCATTTTTTTAAGGCATTTTGCGCGTCTGCAATTTGCGAAGGGGTTTCATAGCCGTTTTCATACAGTTCAATGATGTAATCCCCTGTGTATCCCTTTTCGCGCATTGTCTGAAAAAAGCACTGAAAATCGAACTGTGCATTTTCCGTAAGCGGCACAACGCAATCGCGCGTTGCGGTATAATCGCTGATGTGCACATGGCGAATGGAATCTGCAAACTTTTCTATGAACACATACGGGTCAATCCCCGTGCGGCGCGCCTGTTTGATATCGAGCACCATACTGAAATCGTCGCCCAGCGCGTCCCGCATTTTTTCCAAATATGCGGGGCTTTCGGAACGGTAATGCACTACATTCTCCTGGCAAAGCGTGATGCCCTCCGTTTTCGCTATGTTTTGTAAAATGCCGAAGCGTTCAAACACCTGTTCATCCGGGATACTGCCCGGGATTTTTGCCCCGTGCATCACCAAAAGCGTTGCGCCGAGGGCGTGCATCCCGTAAAAATAGCGACGGAACTCCTCTAAACTTTCCTGAAAGCGGCGTGCATACGAACTGAAATAGTAGTAAGACTCCGTAAAAGACGCATAGGTGTGAAAACTTTTCACCCGCAGTCCGTACTGCTTTTGGATTTCCATAAAACGGTCAATATATGCTTTGTCCAACTCGTGTGGGGAATTGATGAAAATTTCGACACAATCCGCACCGAGTTCGCCTGTTTTTACAAGAGCCAACTCTGTTTCCAACGGATAAAAACACGCGGTAGAAATCCCAACTGCCATAAAAACCACCTTGTTTGCCAATATTTGTGCGTTGCGGCAAAAAAACTTGCCTGTTACTATTATTGTAATAGGGAGGTACATAAAAATGCAAGCACTATTTACGGAATTTTCTGTGTTTTTACACGATTTTTGCCCTGCGGCGCGAAAATTCTTTCGCTACGGAGCGTCCGCAGTGGGCGGCGTGTATCTTTCGGCATTCGTTTGCCGTTTTTTGCTCGGCACAATCGGAAATTATGACAAAAATCTGCGCTTATTTTCAGAACTGTTGCTGTGCGGCAAAGAACTGTTCGGCGCCGTATTCTTTTCCGTTTTATTTTTACAACTTCTGCATTTGGCGTATGTGTGGGATTACGGCAAACCGAACCAATAAAAAAACCGCCCGCGAAAAAGTTGCGGGCGGCGCAAAAGCAATATTGCAAACGCGAACTTATAAAGAAATTGCTTTTGCCGGTCTTATCTTATGCGCAAAATCAAAAAATATGCGAAAAAATCAAACTTTCCGAAAAAAAGATAAAAAAAGGCTTGCTTTTTTCTCGCCACTGTGATAGAATACCAAAGCATTAAAAAATCAAACGAAAACGAAACGGAGGTTGGACAATGAGCGCTCTTGAAATTGTTCTCGGCATTTTTTTGATTTTAGCTTCACTCGCCATTATCGTGGTAGTGATGATGCAAAAAAGCCGTGAGGGCGGTCTTTCCGGTGCAATCGCAGGCGGCTCGGACACCTTCTTCGGTAAAAATAAAGGCAGAACGCGTGAAGCGCGTTTGGCAAAGGCTACAAGATATATCGCCATCGTGTTCCTTGTATTGGCGCTTGCGGCGACTTTGCTGATGCTGTTCTTCTAAACCAATCCAATCGGCGGTGATATTTTCGCCGCCTGTCATATGATCCACTAGCTCAGTTGGCAGAGCACTTGACTTTTAATCAAGGTGTCCGGAGTTCGAATCTCCGGTGGATCACCAAAAGAAAAAGACACACGCTGTGTGTCTTTTTTCTTTTTGCGCGTATGCGCAAAGCCGGAGATTCGAACTCTGAGAGGGTGAGCGCCGTATAGAAAACAATCCGGTGGATTGTTTTTAGGCGCGAAGTGTACGGCGGGTACTGTTGCACCGCAACGGTTGCCGTGCACGCAAATTGCGAAGCAATTTATCTCCGGTGGATCACCAAAAGAAACGGATACGCTCTTGCGTGTCCGTTTTCTTTTTTACTGAAATGCGGAGATTCGAACTCCATCGTCCATCTTTTGCGATAGCAAAAGGGACATATAATCGGATGTTTGCGAAGCAAATCGACAAGGCGCAGCCTTGTCGAGTCTCCGGTGGATCACCAAAAGAAAAAGACACACGCTGTGTGTCTTTTTTCTTTTTTACTTGAAATGCGAAGATTCGAACTCTAAACGGGTCACCGCCGTTTTCTACGCACAATTCAGTTTTTCCGTTTGCGGCTTTTGCCGAGCAATCTGTCAATCACATAGGCGATATACCCGAGCGCCAAAAATGCAACGGTAATCCCGAGGACAATCAACAAAACCTTATCCCACCCGTACAAGTCCACATCCATAAACGGATACGGGTAGCGGCTTTGCGCACCGCCGAAACCGGAAAAACAGGTATCGCTGATTTCGGCACGCAACAGCGCAAACCCAAAATACAAATACGGAAGCACCAACCACGCAATGGGGTGCAGGCTTTTATACTGCCCTTTCGGGAAAAACAGGAAATAATCAAGCACAACCATTGCAGGCACAACATAATGCACCAAAATATTCCCCGCAAGCAGTACGGGGCTGACTTTTTCGGCATTTGCTTCCATAACCCCGTTTAACATAAAATGATACACAAGTCCCGTCACTGCAATGCACATCGTTACGCTGCCCTTTAAAAGCGGATTTTCCTTTTTGTGCTGTGCCACCACCAACACTGCAAAATACAGAAAACACACCATATTGCTCAAAATGGTGTAATAGCAAGTGAGCATTGCGGCGTGGCCGTCTTTCGAAACTGCGGCATATTGCAGAACGATGCCCGCTTCGCACAAAAACAAAAATAACAGGCGATAAATCTGTTTGAAATAGGTGTTCCGAATATACATATACTTTAAAAACCTCCGAAGTATGTTTGCTGTATTGTAGCATAATTTCTGAAATTCTGCAATTTCAAAAATGTGCGCTTGCATAATTTTTTTGAAAGCGGTATAATATAGATAGAATACGGCAAACGCCGCCATTCAATTTTATAAAAAGGGTGAAAACTATGGCAGAATTAAAAGGCAGTAAAACCGAGAAAAACCTGATGGCCGCTTTTGCAGGCGAGTCGCAGGCGCACACAAAGTATTTGTATTACGCATCAAAAGCGAAAAAAGACGGTTATGTGCAAATCGGCGCGCTGTTTGAGGAAACCGCAAAGAACGAAAAAGAACACGCCAAAATTTGGTTTAAACTTTTGCACGGCGGTATGCCCGCTACCACCGAAAATCTAAAGGATGCGGCGGCAGGCGAAAACTACGAATGGACCGATATGTACGCCGGTTTTGCAGAAACCGCGCGTGAAGAAGGCTTTGACGAAATCGCAGAATTGTTCGACGGCGTTGCCGCGATTGAAAAAGAGCACGAGGAACGCTACAAAAAACTGCTCCAAAACATCGAGGGCGATTTGGTATTCTCGAAAGACGGCGACGCGGTGTGGCAGTGCTCGAATTGCGGCCATATTGTTGTCGGCAAAAAAGCACCCGAGGTTTGCCCCGTTTGCGCACACCCGCAGGCATATTTCCAAGTCCGCGCAGAAAATTATTGATTAAAGAATTTTCATAATTCGAAAAGGAGGAAGAACTTATGGCAAAATATGTTTGCACCGTTTGCGGCTATGTCTATGAGGGCGACGAACTGCCCGAGGATTACGAATGCCCGCTGTGCGGCGTCGGCCCCGACCAGTTTGAAAAGGTTGAAGAATAAGAAACGTGCAAAAACCCACCCTGTGTACCGTTTGGTGCACAGGGTGGGCTTTTATTTTTGACAGAAGGTAGTTGTAGGATCGAACTGTGTTCGCCCGCGGCATTGTCATTCTGAGGCGTTCAACCGAAGAATCTCCTTTCAATGAAAATGCCCTTTATCGCACGAGACCCTTCACTTCGTTCAAGATGACTTTTTCGGTCATTTTTTGCGGCACGGTACAACCGTCCCCTACATACTTCCATTTTCATTTGAGAAAATCATTACTTTTCCATCAAAGTGACCATAACGGCTTTTTGCGCGTGGAGGCGGTTTTCTGCCTCATCGAAGATTTCGTCGGCGTGGGCTTCAAACACATCGGCGGTGATTTCCTCGCCGCGGTGCGCGGGCAGACAATGCTGTACCATACAGCCGCTGTTGGCAACGGCGAGCAGTTGTTTGTTGACCTGATACACGCCCTCGAACACCTTGCGGCGTTCTGCCGCCTCGTCCTCCTGCCCCATGGACGCCCAAACATCGGTGAAAATCACATCGGCGTCTGCCGCCGCTTCTTTCGGGTCGCGGCAAAGGGCAAAGTTTTGATAAGGCTTTGCAAAATCGAGCACCTGACGGTCGGGGTCATAGCCCTCGGGGCACGCCACGGAAACGGTCATACCCGTTTTCAAGCCGCCCACGATCAGTGAGTTCGCCATATTGTTGCCGTCGCCGATATAGCACATTTTCAAGCCGTCCAAATGGCCTTTGTGCTCACGAATCGTCAATAAATCGGCAAGCACCTGGCAGGGGTGGCAGAAATCCGTTAACCCGTTGATAATCGGAATTGAGCCGTATTTTGCCAAGTTTTCCACTTCGCTCTGCTCGAAAGTTCTTATCATAATCCCGTCGAGATAGCGCGACAGCACGCGGGCGGTATCTTGAATCGGTTCGCCGCGCCCGATTTGCAGGTCACGGTTGGAAAGAAACAGCGCTTGCCCGCCCAACTGATACATACCCGTTTCAAACGAAACGCGCGTTCTTGTAGAGGACTTTTGGAAAATCATCCCCAAGGTCTGCCCTTTTAAACGCTTGTGGGCAATGCCGTTTTTGGTTTCGTATTTCAGTTGGTCCGCAAGGTTTAACAG
>CAMGGF010000064.1 GCA_946055445.1 uncultured Ruminococcus sp.
TAAACGCGTCGCTTGTGACGGTTTCCAAATTTTTACGCGTGTAGCAAACGGAAACACCGAACAGGCATTTGTTCTGCCCCAGTAAATCCATTGCCGCCAGCGTTTTTTGGTACGCACCGTCGCCGCGCCGCCAGTCATTCGAGGCTTCACTGCCTTCCAAACTGAGCGCAAGCCCGATGTTGCCGACCTCGTTCATCTCGTCGCAGAATTTTTGGTCCACCAGCGTGGCGTTGGTGTAAATCACAAAGGCACAGTCCGAATTGTTGCGCGCGAGCGTGATAATATCGTCTTTGCGAATGAGCGGCTCGCCGCCTGTGAGCATATAAAAATGCGTGCCCATTTCTTTGCCTTGCGACACAATGGACTGCATTTCTTCGTTTGTCAGGCTTTGCTTGTGGCCGTATTCCGCCGCCCAGCAACCTTTGCATTTCAAATTGCAGGCGCTTGTCGGGTCAAACAAAATGATAAACGGCACATTGCAGTGCAGTTCTTCGCGCAGTGCGCGCACGGTTTTGGTGCCGTACAGCCCTGCGTCCACGCCCAAGGACAAAAGCATTTGCTTCACGACATGCGGGTGCACATCGTTTAATATGCCGAGTGCAAATTGCGTCCAAACATTTTCGGGGTCTTTTGCCGCGGCTTTGAATTTTTCAAAATTCTCTTTCGGAAATAAGCCGCCGAAAATGCCGCCGACGCGTTCCGCCAATTTCACGAGATTGGCCTGCGGGTTTTTATAGATATACTTTAAAGTATGGTCTAATGCAACCGCGATTGCCGCACGCTGTACTTTGTGGGACTTTGCCATTCTTTGGTTCCTCTTTTCTTTGTATCGCACATTATGATACCACGAGTTAAACTTTTTGTAAACATTTGGACTTGTGAATTTTGTGTGAATAGTCGGGCGGCGTTTTTTACAAAATGCCCCGAAACAAGCACAATATTCGCCGACAATCCGTTTCGTATGCCGTCTGCTTTGTCTGCGACGGGTAAAAAATGCAAAATGTAAATTTCCTGTGAAAATATGGAATTTTTCAAACGGATATGGTAAACTATACATTTATAGTATACTTTTTTTCGAAAAAGGAGTTGTTTTTATGTCGGCTCAGCCGAAAGTTGTTGAAATCGGCGAAAAAATCCGCTTGTTGCGTGTGCAAACGGCGCCCACAAAAACCACCTGCGTTTCCGTGGATTTGTTGATGCCGCTCGGCGTGCGCACGGCTGAATATACGGTGCTCGCGTCCTATTTGACGCATTGTACCGAAAAATTCCCGTCCCTGCATTTGTTAAATGAACGGCTGGAACTGCTGTACGGTGCGGCATTGTCGTGCAGTACGGCAAAAGTCGGCGAAGGCTTCCGTGTGAGTTTTCAGGTGACTTGCTTAAATGACCGTTACGCGCTTGACGGGGAGCGCATCAGCGAAGCGGTTTTGAATTTGCTGTTGGATTTGCTGCTGTGCCCGTACCTTGAAAACGGCACCTTTGCCAAAAATCAAACGGCAACGGAAATTCGCCTTTGCATAGAGGATTTGGAAAGCGAAATGAACGATAAACGCGCGTATGCTTTGCGGCGTATGATTGAAACCATGTGTCAGGACGAGCCGTACGGCATACGCACCGATGCCCTGTTAAAAGAGGTGCGCGCACTTACGCCTGACGATTTGTTGCATGCCTGGAAACAGTTACTCCAAGAAGCGCACATTTGCGTTTGCGCGGCGGGGGATATTGCCTTTGACGCGCTGGAAGAAAATCTGAAAGCCCGTTTTGCCGAAATTCCGCGACAGCCCATCTCTATTGAAACCGTATTTGTGGAAACCTGCGAAGATGTCACCGAGGAAACCGAAACGATGGTGTTAAATCAAAGCAAACTTGTTTTGGGCTTTCGAAGCGGTATGACCTCGCCCGATGACAACTTTTATGCCGAACGCGTGATGGTCGATGTGTTCGGCGGCGGGCCGTATTCGCGGCTGTTTACGCAGGTGCGCGAAAAACTTTCGCTTTGCTATTACTGCTCGGCGCGGCTCAACCGCCAAAAAGGCATTGTGGTGGTGCAAAGCGGTATTGAAAGTGAAAACAAACAGGCGGCGCTGCAGGAAATCCTCCGTCAACTTTCCGTGATGCAAAACGGCGAATTTACCGACGATGCCCTGCAAGCCTCGAAAGCGGCGATTGCGGATTTATTCCGCAGTGTAGACGATATGCCCGAAACGGCGGTTACCTATTACGCGCAGTTTATTGACACGCCGCTGTGCACGCCTGCCGAATTTATACGCGGCATTGAAAGCGTCACGCGGGAAGATGTCATTGCGGCGGCAAAGCGTATGTCTTTGGACACGGTATATTTTCTTTGCAGTAAAGAGGAGGCGTAAGGCATGGCAGAAACAACAATCCGCAAGGTGGAAAGCGCGCGCTTGCAGGAATTCTATTATGATATCGACCATCGGTCGGGCTTAAAAATATTGGTATATCCGAAAGAAAACTACGCTTCCGCTTATGCGATGTTCGGCACGCATTACGGCTCGATTGACACGGATTTCCGTTTGGCGGGCGAAAAAGCGTACACAAGCGTGCCCGAGGGCATTGCCCATTTTTTAGAGCATAAACTGTTTGAAAGTGAGGATTTGGACGCGTTTGAACGCTACGCCAAAACCGGTGCGAATGCAAACGCCTACACTTCGTTTGACAAGACCTGTTATTTGTTTTCCTGCACGGACAATTTTACGGACTCGTTGGAAATCCTGTTGGATTTCGTTACGCACCCGTATTTTACCGAGGCGACCGTACAAAAAGAGCAGGGCATTATCGGGCAGGAAATTCAAATGTGCCGCGACGAAGCGGGCTGGGAGTCGCTGTTTTTGCTTTTGCGCGCGATGTATCACAACTGCCCTGTGCGCATTGACATTGCGGGCACGGTTGCGTCCATTGCGGAAATCACCGCCGACTTGCTTTACAAGTGTTACAATACCTTTTATAATTTGTCGAATATGGTGCTTTGCGTGGCGGGCAATGTCAGCCCCGAACAGGTTTTGGAAGTTGCCGACCGCATTTTAAAACCTGCCGCACCTGTTGAAATCGAGCGAAAATTCCACGAAGAGCCGCGCGAGGTCAAAACAGCGTATGATGAAGAAACGCTTGCCGTTGCCGCGCCGATTTTCAGCCTCGGGTTTAAAGAAGCGGTGGAAACGCCCGAACGCGCTTTAAAAGAGGTGATCATCAGCAACTTGCTGTTAGACGCAATCTGCGGCAAAACCACTTCGTTTTACAACGAACTTTTAGATGCGGGGCTTATCAATACTTCGTTTGATTGGGAGTATTTTTACGGCTACGGGTACGCGGCAACCATTTTCACGGGCGAAACGCCGGACGCGCGCGCCGTGGAGAAGAAGTTGGTCGAGCGTATTCGCGCGTTGCAAGAAAGCGGTATTTCCGAACAGGAATTTGACCGCATTCGCAAAAAGCACTACGGCAGAACCGTGATGCAGTTTAATGACATCGATGCGATTGCCAACACGATGGTTTCGTCTTATTTCCGTAAAGAGAGCGTTTTTGACGATGCCGAAATATTACAAAGCCTGACGCTTGACGAGGTCAACGCCCGTCTGCGCGCGGCAATTGATACAGATTGCCGTTCTTTAACGGTTATCAAAGGAGAGTAAGTTTATGCAGTTTTTAACCGATTACACGGCGGTCCGCTTTACGGGAATCGACCACATTTTTAATGTGTACGCTACCTTTTGTGAGTTTACGCTGTTCGGGCACACATTCAGCATCAAATTCTATGGGCTGATTATCGCGTTCGGCTTTTTGCTTGCCGTGCTGTTCGGCGGCAGAATGGCATACAAATGGAAGTTGGATTTGAACAAAATGCTCGACATTCTGCTGTTCGGCACCATCGGCGGCATTTTGGGCGCGCGCCTTTACTATGTTGCGTTTGAATGGGAATATTACAGCCGACATCTTGCGGAAATTCCGCAAATTTGGAACGGTGGGCTTGCCATTTACGGCGGGCTCATCGGCGGCATTATCGGTGCATATTTCACCTGCCGCCACAACGGGCTCAATTTCTTAAAACTGCTGGATTTGGCGGGAATGAGTTTCTTAATCGGGCAGGGCATCGGCCGCTGGGGCAATTACGCCAACCAAGAGGCATTCGGTACGAATACCGACAGCATTTTCGGTATGCGCAGTGCAAAAGTGACGAATTACATTTACGCGCACGAAAGCGAATTTGCCGCCAAAGGCATAACGATGGACCCGTCGCTTCCCGTGCATCCGACTTTTTTGTATGAATCTGTTTGGTGCATTATCAGTTTCTTTATCTTATATCTGATTTGTAAAAAAGCCTATAAATTCAGCGGGCAGTTGATTTTGTGCTACGGAATTCTCTACGGTGCGGAGCGCGCTGTGGTGGAGGGCTTGCGTACCGACAGCCTCTACATAGGCACAACGACCTTGCGCGTGTCGCAGGTATTGTCTTTCGCGCTTGCCGTCGTTTGCCTTGCGATTTTAATTTTGAAACTCGTGCAACTGCACAAAAACCCCGTTCCCTTTACGCCTGTGGAAGAACTGCCGCCGGAATTGGATTATGAATTGGACACAGAACGCGAAGAAAAACGCGAAAAGCGGCAGAATATTAAAAAAGCGCAAAACGCGAAAAACAAAATGATAGAAAAACAGCAAAGGGAGGCACGCAAAAATGGCAAAAATCATTGACGGCAAAGCCGTTTCCGCCGCCGTAAAACAAACCGTCAAAACAGAGGTCGAGGCCTTGAAACAGCAAGGCATTGCCGTGGGACTTGCGGTGATCATCGTCGGCGACAATCCCGCGTCACGCACCTATGTAAATAACAAAAAGAAAGCGTGCGCCGAAGCGGGTATCGTTTCCGAAGAATACGCACTCCCCGAAAGCACCACGCAGGCACAACTGTTGGATTTGATTGATACGCTCAACAAAAAAGACAGCATTCACGGTATTCTTTGCCAACTGCCGTTGCCGAAGCATTTAGACGAAAAGGCGGTCATTGCCGCCATCAGCCCCGAAAAAGATGTAGACGCTTTCCACGCGGTCAATGTGGGGCACATTATGATTGGCGATTACAGTTTTCTGCCGTGCACACCGGCGGGCATTATGGAAATGCTCAAATATTATGACATTCCGATTGCGGGCAAAGAGTGCGTGGTGATCGGGCGCAGTAATATCGTCGGCAAACCGATGGCAATGCTTTTGTTACAGCAAAACGGCACCGTAACCGTTTGCCATTCCAAAACCGTCAACCTTGCCGCTGTCACCGCGCGCGCCGATATTTTGGTTGCCGCTGTGGGCATTCCGAAATTCGTAACCGCCGATATGGTCAAAGACGGCGCGGTCGTGATAGATGTCGGCATGGACCGCGACGAAAACGGCAAACTGTGCGGCGATGTGGATTTTGATGCGGTCGAACCGAAAGCGTCCTACATTACGCCCGTGCCCGGCGGTGTCGGGCCGATGACGATTGCCACTCTTCTGAAAAACACCGTGACCGCCGCCCGCGCGCGCCTGCACGACACCAAATCGTAAGTTTTACATCGTTCATTTACTTTATCGGTATTCTTTACCTATCCTCTCGATTGGAAACACCATTTTGTAGGGGGGCGACGACGCGGCGCCCCGCATAAAATCACTGCAAACCAAAACGGGCAATTTGTAAATTGTCTCTCCAAATACCCAAATCCTGCCACCATACAGAAAGCGAGGTAATTGTATATGTCCTACCAAGCAAGTGAAACGCGATACAGCGAAATGCAGTACAACCGTTGCGGCGAAAGCGGCTTAAAACTGCCGAAAGTCTCTTTGGGACTTTGGCACAATTTCGGCTGTACAGGCGATTTTCAAAATATGAAAGAAATGCTGTTTTGCGCGTTTGACAACGGCATTACGCATTTTGATTTGGCAAACAACTACGGGCCCGAGCCGGGCGATGCCGAGCGCAATTTCGGCAAAATTTTGGCGTCGGATTTAAAACCCTACCGCGACGAACTGATTATCAGCACCAAGGCGGGGTACACCATGTGGGACGGCCCTTACGGTGATTTCGGCAGCCGCAAATATTTGCTCGCGTCTTTGGACCAAAGCCTAAAGCGTATGGGGCTTGATTATGTGGATATTTTCTACCATCACCGTATGGATAAAGAAACGCCGTTGGAGGAGAGTATGGGTGCGCTTGCCACGGCGGTACACAGCGGCAAAGCACTGTATGCAGGGCTTTCCAATTATGACGGCGAAACCATGACGCGCGCGGCGGCAATTTTAAGCGAATTGCACTGTCCGTTTGTCATCAACCAAAACCGCTATTCGATTTTAGACCGTACCGTGGAGAAAAACGGCTTGAAAGACGCCCTCAAACCCACGGGGAAAGGGTTAATCACATTCAGCCCGCTTGCGCAGGGGCTTTTGACCAATCGGTATTTGCACGGCATTCCGCAAGACAGCCGTATGGTGACAGACGGGCGGTTTTTAAAGGCGGACCGCTTAACGCCCGAACTGCTTTCGCAACTGCAAGCCTTAAATGCGCTTGCCGCTGAACGCGGGCAGACGCTTGCACAAATGGCACTTTGTTGGGTAATGAAAGACAGCGATGTGACAAGCGTTTTGGTCGGCGCATCGTGCAAAGAACAGATTTTAGACAACCTCGGCATCGTCCATGCCGCGCCGCTGTCAGCGGAAGAACTCGCTGCAATCGACCGCATCACTTTGCCTCGTTAATTTCACATCATTGGTTTATTTTGTGTCGTTCTTTACATATCCTCTCGAATGGCAATTTTTACTTGTAGGGAACGACCGAAGACGCGTTCCGCGCAACCACATCAAACCAAAACGGGCGCTTCGTGAAGCGCCCCTACGCACGAAATATAATGCTAGCGTAGGGAACGGTCTTGGCCGTTCCGCCGCGTGTGACGCGGAGCAAATCGTAAATTTACATAGCAGGCAATCTTTTCGTTGTCCTCTCGATTGGAAATCAAATCGTGTAGGGAACACCCGAAGACGCGTGCCGTGGAATTTTATCGGGCTTCGGCGGGGCAATTTCTCCGGATGCAGGCGCCCTTTTTTCGGCTTCGCTTCAAAATGACAAAAAGCACAATGACAGAGAAACCCCCGTTGCAGAGCATTTCTGCAACGGGGGTTATG
>CAMGGF010000065.1 GCA_946055445.1 uncultured Ruminococcus sp.
AATACGCCGTAATATCAAATTTTCGGCATATTGTGTTCGACTCGCCTCACCTTAACTAAAATTTATCGGAAGAAGGTCTTTTTATTGGTTACGGATTTAACCGTCGGCAAGCCACGCCGCGTGTTGATGAAGTTTACGCTTCCCTTGCTTTTAAGCGTTGTTTTTCAGCAATTCTATAATATTGCAGACAGTATGATCGCCGGCCATTACATCGGTGTGCAGGCTTTGGCGGCAGTCGGGGCTTCTTATCCGATTACGATGATATTTATGGCAATTGCCAACGGCACAAATATCGGCTGTTCCGTGGTGATTTCCCAACTGTTCGGCGGCAAAAGAATGACGCATATGAAATCGGCGGTCAGCACGGCTATATTTTCCAGCACGGCATTGGCGCTGATTTTGACAGTCGGGGGTTTGTTTCTCTCCCCTATTCTATTGCGTGCAATTTCTACGCCCGCAGAGATAGAACAGGATGCCGCAGTCTATTTAAACATATACATCGGCGGGCTTTGCTTTCTGTTTTTATATAACATTGCAAACGGCGTCTTTACGGCTTTGGGTGACTCGAAAACGCCGCTGTTCTTTTTAATTTTTTCTTCCGTCGGCAACATCATTTTGGACATCGTGTTTGTAACCAAACTGCAAATGGGTGTTGCGGGCGTTGCGTGGGCAACCTTTTCAGCACAAGGGTTTGCGTCTGTTGCGGCAATTACGGTACTGATTTTTCGGATTCGAAAAATCGAAAGTCAAAAGCCGAAACTGTTTTCGGGCAAAATGCTTTTTCGCATTTCGCGTATCGCCGTACCGAGTATTTTACAACAAAGTTTTGTTTCGGTCGGCAATGTGTTTATTCAAGGCTTGATTAACGGGTACGGTGCAACGGTTGTTGCCGCATTTTCGGCGGCTATGAAACTGAACACATTTACCATTACCACCCTTTGCGCGCTGGGGAACGGGCTTTCGAGTTACACGGCGCAAAACATCGGCGCTGACAATGCAAAGCGCGTTAAGCAGGGATTTCACGCAGGTATCATCATTGCATTGCTGATTGCCGTGCCGTTTTTTACGCTGTTTTTTTGGTTTCCCGAACAATCTATGCAGTTGTTCGCCGAAAAAGGCAGTACAGAGGTAATCGCCGCAGGCGCCGCCTTTTTAAAAATCGTATCGCCGTTTTATTTCTTAATTACGGTAAAACTTGTGGTAGACGGTGTTTTACGCGGGGCGGGCGCGATGAACGCATTTATGATTGCAACCTTTTCCGATTTGATTTTGCGCGTTCTGTTTGCTTTTGTGCTCTCGCCCGTTTTCGGTGCGTGCGGCATTTGGTATTCTTGGCCGATTGGCTGGTCCATAGCAAGTATTCTTTCCCTCCTGTTTTACTGTACGGGAATATGGAAAAAGCATTTGCCGAGCCGTTCAAAAAGCATATAAAAAAGACCGTTTCAAGGGCAAAACCTCTTGAAACGGTCTTTCGTTTTCACACGGTTAATTCTTTTGCATTTTACGGGAAACGAAGTAAATGCCGCACAAAATCAGCACCATCAACACCAACCCGACAGGCAGAGAAACCCAAATGCTCTCGGTAAAGCCTGCAAGCAAGTAAGTTACGAAACACACTGCCGCAACCAGCAGCGCATACGGCGATTGTGTGGAGACATGGTCCAAATGGTTGCAGTTTGCACCCGTAGACGCCAAAATGGTTGTATCGGAAATCGGCGAAATATGGTCGCCGCAGACAGCGCCCGCCAAAATCGACGCAACGGAAATGGTTAAAATCGAGGTGATTTCCATGCCGCCAAACACGGAAACCGCTATCGGAATGAGAATGGCGAATGTGCCCCAAGAAGTGCCCGTCGCAAAGGCGAGCCCCAATGCAACCAAGAAGAAAATTGCCGGCAAAAGCCCGGTAGGCATACTGCTTTCGGAAACAACATTGCTGACAAACGCACCTGCGTTCAAATAACTTGCGCCGCAAACGCCGCTCAAAGTCCAAGCAAAGGTCAAAATCAAAATGGCGGGCACCATTGCTTTAAAGCCGTCTGTAATGCTTTCCATAAACGCGCGCGCCGTAATCACCTTGCGCGGAATATATAAGAGGAAAATTACAATCAGCGTAAAGAAAGAACCGATTGCCAAAGAAAGACCTGCCGAACAATCGGCAAAGGCGTCTTTCACGCTTGCGCCCTCTAAAATGCCGCCCGTGTAAAGCATTGCCAAAACGCAAAATACAATCAGCGTAGCAATGGGAATAATTAAATCGTACACTCTGCCTTTTGTATTCGCGGTTTCCTGCTGCAATTCGACAAGTGTGTCACCGCCTTCGGGGTGCTTGTCGTTATATTTTTTCATCGGGCCGAAATCAAAATTCGTGACGATTAAGAAAATAATCATTGCCACCGTAAACAGCGCGTAGAAGTTGGCGGGAATGGTGCGTAAAAACAGCCCAAAACCGTCAATACTGCTGCCCTCCGGCATAGACGAACCGACTGCCGCCGCCCAACTGGAAATCGGTGCAATAATGCAGACAGGTGCCGCAGTTGCGTCAATAATATAGGCAAGTTTTGCGCGTGTGATTTTATGACGGTCGGTAACAGGGCTCATCACCGTGCCGACGGTTAAGCAGTTGAAATAGTCATCGACGAAAATCAATGCGCCGAGCGCCGAAGTTGCCGCCAACGCACCGCGTTTGCTTTTAATGGAACGGGCCGCCCATTTTCCGTACGCCGCAGATGCACCCGACTTGCTCATCAGCGACACAAGCATACCGAGAATGACCAAGAAAATAATAATCGTGATATTCCCGCCGACTTTGTCACTCATAATGTCAAATGTGGTTTCCAGTGCTTGCAAAATATGGAAATCGGTGTAAAACAGCGCGCCCGACAAAATGCCGATGAGCAAGGAAATATACACCTCTTTCGTAATCAGCGCCAGCACAATGGCAATAATGGGCGGCACTAACGCCCAAAAGGTTGCCTCCATAAAATCTTCCCCTTTTCTTTTTTACTTTTACTTTTATTTTTGTGTTTTGTAATTCGCTAATTTTTCGCCGTCCAAACGGAAAATCCACCACTCGTCCATATGTTTTGCGCCCAAACGGAAATAGAATTCCTGCGACGGGGTATTCCAATCGAGACAAACCCATTCAAGCCTGCCGTAATTGCCGTCTGCCGCGTATTTTGCGACGGCGTCAAACAACGCTTTGCCGTACCCTTTGCCGCGGCAATCGGGGTCTACAAATAAATCTTCCAAATGAATCCCCTTGCGCCCGACAAAGGTAGAATAGGTTTCAAAGAACAGCGCAAAGCCGACCGCTTTGCCGTTTTCTTCCCCCAAAAAGACTTTGGCGGCATTGTCGCCGAACACAACCTCACGAATTAAATCCTCGGAATTGACAACCTCGTCGGTCATTTTTTCATATTCGGCGATTTTTTGAATAAAAGAAAGCACGGTGTTTGCGTCGTCTACCGTAGCAAGCCGTACCGAAAAATTTGTTTCCATAAGTCCCTCGGTTTGATAAAAAATTTAAAACAATAGATAAAGAATACCAAATATTCGTGCAAATTGCAACAAAAAATATCAAAAAGTGTCAAAAGTATACCGTTTCACATAAAATAAGCCGAACAGATTGCGTTCTGTTCGGTCTTTTTTATGTTTAGTTTAGGTCAATGCCCAATGTGAGAATTTCAAACGGCTGATACGGGATTTCGGCGCTTTCGCCCACAACATCTTCCAACATATTCAAGAGTTTTACTTTTTTCGGCAAGTGCAATGTGCCGCGGTGTCCGTCGCACTCGGTCAAGCGGACAACCACCGTTTTGCCGTCCTCGGACAGTTTCATTGCCTGTAAGAATAAGCCGTCAAAAGTGTTTTGACAGGATACATCCGCTTTTACAATCGGCACATTGTATTCCAACGCGATTTGGTTGAGTTTTGCCGATACCGCGTCGCCCGCGTGCGGCAAAATCATATAGCAGAAGCGGTGCTCGCCCATATCGCTGGTCGGGTCGGGGCGAATGGTTGCGCGCAAAAGGCTTAAAGACATCGTGTTTTCATCAAACCCGACACCGTATTTGCAGTCATTGATGAGCGCCACGCCGCCGTCGGTTTCCGCAAGGTCGCACCATTTGTGGTGGCAGACTTCAAAGCGCGCCTGTTGCCAAGTGGTGTTTTTGTGCGTTTCGCGCTTGATGAAGCCTGCGCCGAGGTCGCAAACCGCCTCCCGCGTTAAAACATTACACGAAAACTCCGCTTTGGCAAGGCGGTGCTTTTCGTGCCAATCCACCGAATTTTCGACTTCAATTCCGCGGGACTGGCGGAACAAGCGAATGTACCGCGTCCAACTGCTTTGCCCGACTTTGACAGTACAGGCAAATACAGCAACCTCGTTGTTTTTCTCAGTCAAATGCAAGGGGTCCGAAACAGTCGGCAACACGGGTTTGTCTTTATAATTCGGCAAAATATCCCACGCGTCGTAAACACCGGGCTTGTCCTCGTAGAATTTCAATTTGTTGAAATCCCCGTTTGCCCATTCACGCGAAAGCGTTTTGTCATACAGCGACAAAATACTGCCGTCCGGCGCAAAGCGTATTTTATAATACGGGGTTTCTACCGTATCGCCGTCTGTAAAGCACCATTCCCCTGCCGTGCCGCTGTTTTGCGGCTTCAATTCGCCGTTTTGCAAAGCAGGCAAATTCGGAATACACCAAAAGCCTGTTTTGCCGTAGCGTGTGCTGTCGCCGTTTTCGTTTTCCACAAAGGTTAAACCGGTGCGCGGGAAATTCAAGGAATTAAAATACTGTGTGCCGTTGCCGATAATTTCGTCAAGCATCTTGTCCACGGCTTCGTAATCTGCCATCGCATCGCGGTAAACGGGCGTGATATGACTGCCCGGCAAAATATCGTGGAACTGATTGATTAAAAGTTTTTTCCAGCATTCGCGCAAGGTTTCCTGCGGATAGGGTTTGCCGGAAAGCGCGCGCAAGGTTGCAATAATTTCCGCTTCGCGCAGTTTATATTCCAACTTGCGGTTTTGCTGTTTGATATTTGCTTTTGTGGTAAATGTACCGCGGTGCATTTCCAAATACAACTCGCCGTCCCACTTTTGCAGATTGGGATTGTCTTTCAAATTCTTTTCCAAAAATGCCGCGGCACTCGTATGCTCGGTTTTGGGCATAATCGACAGTTTGTCGAAACGGTGCATGAACTCAATCATTTCCTCGGTGCAACCGCTGCCGCCGTCGCCGTAACCGAACATAGACATCGTTTGCCCGCCTGTGTTTTTATCCTGATAGGCTTCCCAGTTCTCCTGAATTTGGGAAGGCGTATTCCAAGTAATAAAGTGCGTGGGCGGCACACAGGCATAGACCTCACTGCCGTCTATGCCTTTCCAGATAAAGTTATTGTGCGGGAAACGGTTGGTATCGTTCCAAGTAGACATTTTATTGGACACAAAATACTCTACGCCGCTTTTTTTGAGGATTTGCGGCAAAATCCAACTGTTGCCGAACACATCGGGCAACCAACAGTTTTGCACGGTTTTGCCGAATTTTTCACGGAAATACCGTTGCCCATACAGGCATTGCCGAATAAGACTTTCCGCCGCGGGAATATTGCAGTCAGGCTCGACATACATGGCGCCTACGGGTTCAAACTGCCCGGCGGCAATTTTCTCTTTTAACTCCGCAAACACTTCGGGGTAATACTTTTCCAAGGTTTCATAGGTATAGGCTTGGGTGTGGGTGTATTTGAAATCGGGATACCTGTCCATTAAGCGCAGTTGGATAAGCACCGTGCGCAAGTTTTTCTGCACGGCGTGAATACGGCGCCAATAGTAAGCAATATCCAAATGCGAATGGGCAATCAACGCCACATCGCCGTTCCCCTTGTAGTCATCGTTTTTATATATAACTTCCTCTACATAGCGTTTGGCGTCCGTAAGCCCCGGAAGCGTATCCTCCTCAAAGTCAATCAAATTCAAGGCGTTGTTCAGTTCACGGTTTAAAAACGCACGGTAATCTTCATTGAACAAATCACTGCCCGCAATATCCAAAAGCAATTCCAAATCGTAGACCAAATCCAAAACATCGTGATTGACCGTTGCAAGATAGGCACCCTCAAAAATCTGACGGCAACCGCGCACGGACAGCGATTCGGGATTGCGCTCATCATCGGGTTTGGAACGGTTATAGCCCTGCATTTCAAAATACAGGGTTTCACAGTTCGGCTCTAAATAGGGCGACAGCAAAATGCGGTCGCGGTTCGGGTCAACGCCGCCGACATATTTACCGTTGACCTTGACGATAATTTCCGCCGCCGTTTTTAACGAAAGCCACAGTTCTTCCCCGCAAAAATCTGCGGGCACAGCAATTTCACCGCGGATAAACGCCGTACCGTCGGGGGTGAAATACATATCCCCTTTTCTGAGCGGGCGGTAATCTTCGGTATAGTATGCATATTCCATTTCGGAAACCTGCCGCGCGTCGCGGATTTGCAGAGTTTTGATTTCATATTTTTTTGCATAAATATGCCGTTTAAGCCAGCCGAAGCGCAACGCTGTCCATTCTTCGGGACGCATACTGCGGCGGGTAACTTTAATATGTGCCATTGCTTAACTCCTTATGCATCCCAAAAAAACGGTTTTTTGCGCACAGCATTTATTGTAACGCGCTTGCCCAAATCTTTTTCGATTTCCTGTTCCATCCAATGTACACAACGGTCTAAAATCAAGCATTTGGAGCATTCACCTTGAAACACAAGGGTTAAATCGTCGTCGCAAAGGGACGCAAAACAAACCTCGCCGCCGTCACCCTGAATTTTCGGCCGAATGACAGACGCAATGTATTCTTCCATCGACTTACTCTCCTATCGTATCGTGTATCACCGCGCGCAAGGCTTGTAAAGTCTCGCTTGCCGCTTCCTCGCTTTCGCCGCACACAGAATAATAGATT
>CAMGGF010000066.1 GCA_946055445.1 uncultured Ruminococcus sp.
TTACTTCTTAAAATCAAACGGTTTGGTAAAACAACCCGTGGCGCGTACAGTACCACAGCAAAGTACCGTGCGCAAAAAACGGCAACCGCGTTTGCAAATCCCATTCGGGGTACTGCTTACGGATAACGACGGTATCTCCGTTTAAAAATGCAACAAACGAAATATAATGCGATTTTTGCATTTCGTGCGATGAAGAAATACAGTATTCGTTTTCGATAATTTCCACAGTCAGTTTTTCATGTCCCTCTGCCTTTTGCGGCTTTAATGCATTTAACTTTTTGTCGCAACAGTATGGTGCCGCTTCGCCGACCGAGAAAAGCAAATTGCCGCATACAGGACAAATATAAAAGTGTAGTTTTCGCATATTGCCGATTACAGGTTGATTGCAATCCAGCGCGCCTTTAAGCAGTTTTTCCAAATCCACTTGAAACACCGCAGACAAATCCGCAAGCAACGAAACATCGGGTGCGCCTTTGCCGCGTTCCCATTTAGAAACGGTTTTGTCGCTGATTTGCAGTTTTTCGGCAAGTTGCACTTGGGTCAGATGCTGTTCTTTGCGTAAGGTGTAAATCAAATTGCCGATTTTTTCGCTGTCCATTTTCATCTCTCCTTTCTTGCTGTTCACAGTATATCGCAAAAAATTGCGTTGCGCAATCGACGGTTCGTAGAGTTTACCGTTTCTCGTATTTTCCTGCGCACCTTGCGGGGGGGCAGAAAAATATGGTAAACTGAAAAAACTTTCTGTTTACAGTGAGGGAATCAAAATGGAAGCATCTGCTATAAGCCCTGCCGCACAGCCCGCTTTGGAACTGTGGTACAAACAGCCTGCCCCCGACTCCGACAAAGGGTGGGAACGGTACGGGCAACCACTCGGGAACGGGTATCTCGGCGCAGTCGTGTTCGGCGGCATTGAAAAAGAACGCATACAAATTACGGAAAACAGCCTGTGCAATCCGTTTCGCCCGGGACTCAACAATTTTGCCGAAACCTACATTTTCTTTCCGCACAAAGCGGTTCAAAACTATCGCCGCAGTCTTTCCTTGGATACGGCAACGGCAGAAATCTCTTATACGGCAGACGGGAAAACCAATCGATATGCGCAAAACATAGTTTTTTCAGGCGTAACAAAATATGCATTCTCAAATTTTTTACAGAAATCTTGAAAAAATCTTGACAATCAAGGTGTTTGATTATATAATAGCAAAGCAACTTCGATATGGGCCATTAGCTCAGTTGGTTAGAGCATCCGGCTCATAACCGGACGGTCCGGGGTTCGAGTCCCTGATGGCCCACCAGTTTACTTATCGGATTTGTTTTTAACCGAATATAGGGGTATAGCTCAGTTGGTAGAGCAGCGGTCTCCAAAACCGCGTGCCGAGGGTTCAAGTCCTTCTGCCCCTGCCAAAAAGAGAAAGAGTCGTTTTACGGCTCTTTTTCGTTTTCGTTTGTGTAAATGGGCTTAAATAGTCGGCACGCGGAGCGTGTCGGGCAACGCTTGCGACCGCCGCCGGTGGCGGATAAAGGGAGCAAGAGTTGGCGTAGCGGTCGAAATTGCGCGGCGTCCCAAGCCGCAAAGCAATTTCGGGCACCGCAAGCGTCACGCGGGAGCGGCTGCCCTACAATTAAACAGATAGGTTAAAACGAGTTTGCGCTCGATTTTAATATGCGGATATGGCGGAACCGGCAGACGCGCTAGATTCAGGTTCTAGTGAAGGCAACTTCATGCAAATAAACGAGCAGGAAAGTGCAGGAGCATCTTGCATCTTCTCGTCATTTTTAGTATAATAAATGCAGTTTACCGCATCAGGTACATATTGGCAAAATATGCAATCATCCATCAAAAGAGGTTACTGTAATATGACAATGGACGCTTTTTACGGCATTATGATTCCTTTCTTGGGAACGGTTTCGGGCGCTGCCTGTGTGCTGTTTATGAAACAGGCAATGCATGACCGCTTGCAGCGCGCTCTGTCCGGCTTTGCCGCCGGCGTTATGGTTGCGGCATCTATTTGGAGTCTTCTGATTCCGGCACTGGCGCAGGCAGAACCTATGGGGAAATGGTCATTTATACCGGCTGTGGTCGGATTTTGGGCGGGAATGCTGTTCCTGTTGCTTTTAGATCACCTCATCCCGCACCTGCACCGCAACGCCAAACAAGCAGAAGGTCCGAAAAGCCGTTTACAGAAAACCACGATGCTGGTATTGGCGGTTACACTGCATAACATTCCGGAAGGTATGGCAATTGGCGTAGTATACGCCGGATATCTTACCGGACAGACCGACATCTCCGCAATGGGCGCATTGGCGCTGTCGCTCGGCATTGCGATTCAGAATTTTCCGGAAGGCGCCATTATCTCCATGCCGTTGAAATCCGAAGGCGTTAAAAAACCCAAAGCCTTTTTCAGCGGTGTTGTCTCCGGCATTGTGGAACCGCTCGGCGCACTGCTTACAATTGCGGCGGCAAGCCTTGTTGTTCCCGTATTGCCGTATCTGCTGAGTTTTGCGGCGGGCGCTATGCTGTATGTTGTTGTGGAGGAGTTAATTCCGGAAATGTCTGCGGGAAAGCACTCTAACATCGGGACTTTGTGTTTTGCCGTCGGGTTCAGTATTATGATGGTTTTAGATGTGGCTTTGGGATAAATAAAAAGTAAAAACACCAAAACAGCGTTAAAAAAACGCTGTGCAAATCCGCCTTTTCCCACCCCCTTTCGCTGACCGTGTGCGGTCTGCGGAAGGGGTTTTTCCTTTCTGTAAACTGCCGCAGTGAAAAAATGAATGAAATGTGAAAGTTTTGTGAATTGTAAATATACGGTATTGACTGACGGTCATTTTGTGCTAAAATAGTGCAGGTTTCAAAAAGTGACCGTTAGTCATTTTTTGCATATACTGTTCAACAGAGGTGTAAAAATGGATATAATAACACAAAAGAAAAACGAGAAATATCAAAACCTGATTGCCGCCGCGTTTGATTTGTTTGAAAACAACGGCATTGCGGCGGTGTCAATTGACGATATTGTAAAAAAGGCCGGTGTGGCAAAAGGCACATTTTACTTGTATTTCAAAGACAAATTTGACTTAATTTCCAAACTGATTCTCAAAAAAGCCGCGGAATTTCTGCATTTTGAGGAAGAACTCCCCGATTTACGCGATGACGCCGCGTTTGACCGCTATATGCAACAATACATTGACATTTTGGTGGACTTTTTGGAGAAAAATAAAACATTGACGCTCTTAATTGACAAAAATGTGCACACTTGCGTGAATGCGGTGATTGAAAACCGCGAAGGCATTGTGAAAGCGTTATATGACAAAATTCTTCTCTTTTTCGAAAGCCGCGGCTTTCCCGCCGAAGAAGTCCGCGTAAAAATGTATATTTATATTGATATGATTGTATCCTCTTGCTGTAATGCTATTTTGCGCGGCAAACCGTATTCGCTCCCCGAAATTAAGCCGCATTTGTACGAAATCGTCACTATGAGCATTTACGGTACGGAACAATACAAGCAGAACTTCGGCGCACTGCCGCAAAGGGAAACCAGGTGAACCTATGATACAAAAAATTGCCAAATGGGAAGCGTGCCACCCAAAAATAGTGGTTACCGTTGCCCTGCTTTTGTTAATCCCCTCTTTAATCGGATTCCTTTGCACGGGCGTCAATTACGATATTTTGTCCTATTTGCCCGAGGAGTTGGAATCCGTGCAAGGCAACCGGGTATTAGACCAAACCTTTCACAATGCGGGTATGTCTATCGTGATTGTAGAGGATATGCCTGCAAAATATACCGCCGCGCTCAAAGAGGAAATCGGTACAATTTCGGGTGTCAGCGCGGTTTTATGGGTGGATGACATTGCAGGCGGGCAAGTGCCCGTTGCGGCGCTTCCCGACGCATTACAGCAAATCTTTTACAGCCGAGACGGCGACAAAACGATGATGTTGGTGCAATATGACAGCGCGTGTTCTACCGACGATATGTTAAAAGCGGTCAAACAAATCAAAACGCTTTGCAACGAAAAAACTTTTATCAGCGGAATGTCCGCCATTACGGAAGACACCAAGGAAATCGCCGACAAGCAAGCGCCCATCTATGTTACGGTAGCCGTACTGCTTGCGCTTGCCGTTATGTCGCTGATGATGGAATCCTGGATTTTGCCGCTTGTGATTTTAGCCGCACTTGGTATTGCCATTCTTTACAATATGGGCACAAATTTCTTCTTGGGTGAAATCTCTTTCATCACGCAGGCGATTGCGGCGGTATTGCAGTTGGGCGTTACAATGGATTATTCCATTTTCTTAATGGACCGCTACACAGAGGAAAAGCAGAAGTTTGCCGACCGTACCGACGCAATGGCGGTAGCGGTTTCCAAATCCTTTACTGCGCTCATCGGCAGTTCTTTGACGACGGTATTCGGCTTCGTTGCTTTGTGCTTTATGCAGTTGGGACTCGGCTTTGATTTGGGCTTTGTTATGGCAAAGGGCGTTGTATTCGGGATTTTAACGGTTATACTTGTTCTGCCCGAAATCATTTTACTTTCCGAAAACCGCATCAACAAATACAGACACCGCAGTATTTTACCGTCTTTTACAGGCGTAAACCGTTTCGTGTTCAAATCGAAAAAAGTGCTTGCCGTGCTGTTTGTTCTGCTGTTACTCCCCGCGTATATTGTGCAGAACAACGCCGATGTTTATTACAATATGGATAAGGCATTACCCAACCATTTGATTTCCATTCAAGGGTTAAACAAACTGAAAAACGACTTCAATATGGCAACCACGCAGTTCTTAATTGTCGATGACACCATTCCGGCCGGCAAATTGATGCAGTTGGAAACCGAAATCCAAAACTTGGACGGTATCTCCTCTGTACTTGCGTACAATTCCATTTTAGGGCCTGCCGTGCCGGACGATATTATTCCCGACGCACTTTTGGAAATTTGCAAAAAAGACGGCAAACAGATGATTATGGTCAATTCCGCTTACGGCGCCGCCACAGAGGAATTGAACACGCAACTGACGCAAATGGAACAAATCGTGAAACGGTATGACGAAAGCGCCCTGATTACCGGCGAAGGCGCGCTGACGCGCGATTTAATTACAACCACAAACCGCGACTTTCTGGTCACAAGTATTCTTTCCGTTGCGGCAATTTTCATTTTAATTGCCGTTTGTTTTAAATCCGTTACCCTACCCATACTGCTGGTGCTGTCCATTGAATTTGCCATTTGGATTAACCTGTCTTTCTCGACGCTGATGGGCACGGAAATTTCGTTCGTTTCCCCTACGGTCATCAACTGCGTGCAGTTGGGTGCCACGGTGGACTACGCCATTCTGCTGACCACGCGTTTCCACGAGGAACTGCAAGCGGGGCGGCCGAAAAAAGACGCGATATTAAACGCAATGCAGGCTGCAGAACGCTCTATTCTGCAAAGCGCGTCGGTATTTTTCGCCGCCACTTTCGGTGTGTATATGATTTGCGATATTTCGCTGATTCAAGGGATTTGCGCTCTGTTGGCGCGCGGTTCCGTCATCAGCGCGTTGGTCATTGTGCTCTTCTTGGCACCGCTTTTGTATCTTTGCGAGGGCGGTATTCAAAAAACCACCTACGGTTGGCGGGAAAACAAACCGATACAATGGCGAAAACACAATTTGTTTAAAAAGAAAAGCGAGGTGCAATCCAATGCGTAAACAAATTTGGAGTAAAGGTATCAGCCTTATGCTTGCCGGCGCGCTTTTATGCGTTTCGTTTGCAGGCTGTCAGAAAAAAGCCGCAACGGACAATCCGATTTTGGCACAGGAACTCAACGGCGCCGAATACACACAACAGGCATATACAACCATGGCGCAAAACGCCAAAAAAGAGGAAACCATTTATATCAACACCACATCGGACGGCACGGTTTACAAAGTGTATGTGACGGACTGGCTGCATACGGATACCCCGCAGGTACGCATTGCAGATGTCAGCAATCTTTCCGATATTCAAAACGTCAAAACCTTGACCGAACCTGTCAGAGAAAACGATACGCTGTATTGGGATATGGACACGACAGACCTGTATTACAGCGGCATTACCGAGCAACAGCCCCCTGTCACTTTCACGATAAAATACTTTTTAGAGGGGCAGGAAATGTCCGCCGAGGACATTACAGGAAGAAAAGGCAATGTGGCAATTCAAATCACCGTGCACAATTCGTTAAAGAAAGAAATTACCGTTTCGGGAAAAACTCACACCGTCACCTGCCCGATGCTCGTTGCAGGCGGCACGATTTTGCCCGAGGAAACCTTTACAAACATTGCCGTTGACTACGGTACGACGATGAGCGACGGTGCAAAGCAAATTGTATTTTTCACCGGCATACCGGGAATGGACGAAAGTTTGGGGCTGTCGGATTTAGATATTTCTTTATTAGACAAAGCAATGTATACCGATACCTACACCGTTACCGCATACACCGAGTGTTTCTCGCTCGGCAACCTGATGTTTGCCGCATTACCGCTTTCTTCCGTCGGCACGCTCGGCAACGGCGGCACCGTGGACAGCATAGACAGCCTCAAAGAAGTGCTTTCGGATGTCGAAAAAATCCAGACCGCGCTAAACGGGCTGGATATGCAAAAAACCATTGATTTGCTGTACGGCGACACGAACAAAATCGAGTCGTTGATGCGCGTGGTCGCAGAAGCGACCAAACTTTACAGCGAAAATGAAAAAATGCTGAAAGTTTTGGGCGGCTATATGACCGAGGAAAATATGGCAAAACTTGACAAACTGGTCAAAGACCTCAACAACACCGATTTGGACGCAATCGCGCAAACTTTGAGCGACCCCAAAATGAAACAGTTGTTGCAATTAT
>CAMGGF010000067.1 GCA_946055445.1 uncultured Ruminococcus sp.
AAACAAGCAATAAAACAAGTACTTGGCGCGAGGGTATGATTTCCGGCAACGGCTTACAGGGCGTTGTCACTTCCGGTGCGCCGTACAGCGATTCGCTGATTTTTCAGAATATGCACTTTATTCTGCCGAATGAAAACGCGCGCACCTGCCCCGACACGGTAAACGAACTCGAACCCGTGAAACAGGCGATTGTAGCGGGCGAGGATATTGTGGACAACGCAAGTTATGACGATGTCTATGCCTTCCACCCGGGCGGCGCACTGCGTATTACGCAGGAAAAGTCGCACGCCAAAGACTATATGCGCTACACGAAATATGAAACCGCCGAGGTCGGCGTGCGCTATACCGACAAAAACGGCACTTGGGAGCGCACCACCTTTACCTCCCGTGCAGACGGCGTAACCGTGACCAAAATGGCCGCATCTTCCGACGGTGCAAAGGTGAATTGTACGCTTTCCTTTGATAATCTTTCCGCATTTGCCAATTTCGGCGGCGGGAACGAAGTCGATTTGCAGTATAAAAAACTCGCCTCTGCCGACGGCGATATGTTGGCGCTTGTAGCGCACTATCCCGATTATGAAAACAGCGAACTGAAAAACGGCGGGTATGCCACAGTTGTTTACATTATCTGTGAGGGCGGCACAAAACAAGTCACAGACGGCGAAACCGTGCCCGATACGCAGTATGTGGGCGAGGGCAACCCGCAAATCCAAATTGAAAACGCCGACGCGGTGTATCTGTTGACGGTTTCTGACCGCACGGAAAATATGGGCGCATACGGCGATTTCGCCGCGCAGACGCAGTATGATTTGGTTGAAAGTTTAGCAAAACAGGCGAAAACGGTTGCCGAAAGTTATACCGCAAACGGCAAATTTGACTATGATGCGGCGCTGCAAGCACACACGGCAATCCATACGCCGCAGTATAACGCCGTCACACTGACGCTCAAAGGCGGCGAAAGCACAAAATCCAACGAGCAAATTTTACAAAGTCAGCGCGGCAAAAATGCTTTGCACAGCGATTTGTTGCAACGCGCTTACTACGCGGGGCGGTATGCGTCGCTTTGCTGCTCGGGGTATTCCACCGGCAGACTGTACGGGATGTGGACCGGCGAATGGAAAGCGGGCTGGGGCAGTAAATACACAATGGATGCCAATGTGAATTTGCAAACCGCCGCGCTCAATACAAGCAATATCGCCTGCGCACCGATAGGCTATACATATTTCCTGTTGCGGCAAATGCCCGACTGGGAAGAAAACGCACAGAATACCCACGGGTTTACAGACGCTTTGCAAGCACCCGTCAATTCCGACGGCGACAAAGCCGTCATTACCGAAACCTGCTACCCGTACCCGTTCCGCTATTGGAACGCGGGTGCTTCGTGGATGCTGTTGCCGCTTTACGAAACCTATTTGACCTACGGCGATATGGAAATCCCGGTAAGCGACGAGTTCTCGTTAGATGCGCTTCGCTCGGTGCTGTCCGTCACGGAAACGGATTTGACGGACAAACAGGTCGAAGAAATCCGCGCGCGTGGGTATTTAACGCTCGGCAAGGATATTTTATTGCCGCTTTTAACCAAATCCGCAAATTATTGGGCACAACTGCTCACACCCGAATACTATACCGATAAAGACGGCAACATTCATTACGAAGCGGGCAAAACCGCGCTTGCCGACGGCGAAACTTACTGCATTTTGCCGAGTTATTCGCCCGAAAACAATCCGTCGAACTACCCAAGCCCCTCTGTCGCCAACACCGCGATTGATATTGCCGCGTGCCGCAGCAATCTGGAAATGCTGCTGGCAATCAGCAAAGCATTTGCCCCCGAAACCGATACTGCAAAATGGGAACAGATGCTTGAAAACCTGCCGCCGTATTTGTACGATGAAACGGGCGCATTAAAAGAATGGGCATGCAATTCGTTTGCGGAAAACAACGAACACCGCCATTTAAGTCACCTTTACTGCGTGTGGCCGCTTGATGAAACGCAAAATGACGAGGCTTTACGCGCCGCGTGCATTCAGGCAATCGATAACCGAGAAAGCGAAAATGAGGCGAGTCACGCTTTGGTGCACCGTTCGCTGATTGCCGCAAGACTCAAAGACAGCAAGAGCCTGACGCGTGCCGTCAAAACGCTGATGAACCACAAAATTCACTACGATTCCCTGATGACCAATCACGATTATGACCGCCACAGTTGTTACTGCACCGATTTTGAAATCGGCTATCTCGGCATTGTAAACGAAAGCCTTTTGTATTCCGAAACGGGCACGATTGAAATTTTGCCCGCCGTAATGCTGGACGGCTTTGACAGCGGTGAAATCACGGGCTTGCGTGCGCGCACCTGTGCCGAGGTGGATAGCCTTTCGTGGGATTTGAACGCGAAAACGGCTTCGGTTACCGTAACTTCCGACATTGCGCAGACGGTTACCGTGCGTTGCGGTGTGACAGGGGAACAACAAGTGTTACAGTTTGCCGCAGGCGAACAAAAAACAGTGGAATTTGCCCTGTAAATAAAAAATCTTTTCAAAATCCGACAGATGTGGTACGATAAACGCGTATTCGTCTGTCGGATTTATGTTTGTAAAGAGGGGGACACCGAAATGATTTGCACAGCCTGCCCGCGGCGCTGTAAAGTCGAACGCACGGAAAACACACCGTCAAAAGGCTTTTGTAAAATGCCGTATAATGCGGTGGTGGCGCGCGCCGCATTGCACCGTTGGGAAGAGCCGCCGGTAAGCGGCGAAAACGGTTCGGGTGCAATTTTCTTTTCGGGGTGTTCTTTGCGGTGTGTGTTCTGCCAAAACCGCGAAATCAGCCGCGAAAATTTCGGAAAGCCCGTCAGCAAAGCCCGATTGATTGAAATCATGCAGTCGCTCGAAAAACAGGGTGCGCACAATATCAATTTGGTCAATCCCACGCATTTTGTACCCTTTTTGGCAGAGGTGCTGGGCGAATATAAGCCGAAAATCCCCGTGGTTTATAATTCAGGCGGGTATGATTCCGTCGAATCTCTGCAAATGCTCGACGGACTTGTCGATATTTATTTGCCCGATTTTAAATATATGGACGGTGAAACGGCAAAACACTTCTCTGCGGCAGAAAACTACCCCGAAATCGCAAAAAAAGCCATTCTCGAAATGCGGCGGCAGGTGAAAGACCGCTTCGACGAAAACGGGATAATGCAGTCGGGGCTTTTGGTGCGGCATTTGGTATTGCCGGGGCACGCAAAAGAATCAGTGGAAATCCTCAAATGGCTGTCGGAAAACCTGCCGCACGAAACGTATATAAGCCTGATGTCGCAATATACGCCTTGCGGTAGAACTTATCCGTATAAAGAACTCAACCGTCGCCTGACGAGTGCCGAATACGGGAAAGTGGTGGATGCATTTTGGGATTTTGGCTTTCAAAACGGCTTTATGCAGGAAAAATCGGCGGCAACTGTCGATTTTATTCCGCAATTTGATTTAACAGGGGTTTTATTTTTTCTGAAAGTATGTTATACTGAACAAAACTTAAAAAAGTGGGGAATGAAAAATGGCAAAAGGCAAAGGTTTTATTTCGGAATTTAAAGCATTTATTATGCGCGGCAATGTAATTGACCTCGCTGTCGGTGTGATTATCGGCGGTGCGTTTCAAAAAATCGTCAATTCGCTCGTGAATGACATTGTGATGCCGTTAATCAGCCTCTTAACGGGCGGCATTGATTTTTCCAATTGGTTTTTGGTGTTGGGCGAGGGCGAATTCGCCACTGCCGCCGCGGCGAAAGAGGCGGGCGTTGCCACGCTCAATTACGGCACATTTTTAAGCACGGCGCTTGATTTCCTGATTATGGCGTTTGTGATTTTCTTAATCATTAAAGCCATCAATCGCGTCAGCGAGAAATTGAAAAAAGAAACGCCGGAAGAACCTGCGGCACCGACAACAAAAGTCTGCCCGTATTGCAAATCCGAAATCGACATTGCGGCAACCAAATGTCCGCACTGCACTTCGGAAGTGGAATAAACAATTCATCGGCTTGCGCGTGCCGCACTCGGCGCGCGCAGTTGGTTTTTTAAAGGTTGTGTTACTATGAAAATCGGATTTATCGGCGCGGGGAATATGGCGTCTGCCATTTTGCGCGGCGCGGTGCGTTCGGGCGCATTTGCGGCTGACGATTTGTGGGCGTTTGATTTGGACAAAGCCAAAACCGATGCTTTGCGCGGGGAACTCGGTATTTCTGCGGCAAAAGACGAAAAAGACTTGATTGCACAATCCGATGTGGTGGTGCTGGCGGTCAAGCCCAATGTGTTTTCGAATTTGTTACCTGCGATTTCTGACGATTTGCAGGTGAAAAATCCGTTGCTTGTTTCCATTGCGGCGGGCAAAACGATTGCGTTTATACAAGGGCTGTTAAACTACAAAGCGGCGATTGTCCGCGTAATGCCGAATATCAATGCAACGGTTGGTGCGGCAATGAGTGCTTATTGTTTTAACGAAACCGTGACGGCAAGCCAAAAAGAAGTAACCGAAAAACTTTGTGCCTCGTTCGGCGAGGTGATGTGTCTTCCCGAAACGAGTTTTCCGTTGTTCGGCGTGCTCGCGGGCTGTGCGCCTGCATTCAGTTATATGTTCATTGACGCACTCGCGCGCGCAGGTGTGAAAAACGGGATGGCGAAAGGTGACGCGTTAAAAATCGCGGCGCAAACCGTTTTGGGCAGTGCCAAACAGATTTTGGAAAGCGGCGAGCACCCGTGGGAACTCGTTGACCGTGTTTGCTCTCCGGGCGGGACAACCATTGAGGGTGTTGCCGCTTTGCAGGCAGACGGGCTGGACGCGGCAGTCAGCCATGCGGTCGATGCGTCTTTACAAAAGGACCAAAAACTGTAATTGTAAATGGAATTAAAAACAGCGTTTCAGGGGTCTCCCCGAAACGCTGTTTTTGTGTGTCTGTATGGTTTTTACGCCTGTAATGCGCCGCTTTCGTCAATTTGCAAAGTGTATGCGCCCGAAAGCATCAAGTTGAAGTTTGCCGCGTCAAATGCGTCAATCACGCCGTCACGGTTGATGTCGCCCGACAGCACGGCGGCTTTGTCGCTCGGCTTTTCCCACATATTTTCAATCAACAGCGGGTAATCTGCCGCCGTTACAAAGCCGTCATTGTTCACATCACCGAAGCAGTGCACGGTGTAACTGACCGTTTCACCTGCGGTGTTGAGAACAGGGCGAACTTTATAGATTTCCTCCGCCGTTAAAATCGGGGCGGAACCTGCAACGGTGGATTTTTGCCCCCAGACCTGTTCTGTGGTATCCGTTTGGGCTTGCTGTAACAAATAGGCGACTTCGCCGCTTGCGAATGCACTGCTGTCGAGCGCTGTGCCTGTAACAAAGGTGCCTTCGCATTTTGTCGCGTCATAATAGCAGTTTTCAATCGCGTCTTCGGCTGTGTTTCCGTTATGTCCGATGATACCGCCGTAAATCGATGCGTCATATCCTGCTTCCGTTTCCACCCAAACCGTTGCGGTGGAATAGCAGTTCCGGATAGTTCCGTTGTTGTCGTTCCCGCCGGCGATGCCGCCGCAATTTCCCCAGTTGGAAGTGATGGTGCTTGCGGCTACGAAACAATTTGTAATTGTACCTAAATTGTACGCGGCAATGTTTCCGGCGGTCATGCCGATTAAATAACTGTCTTGCACGCCGACATTTTTGACAACACCCTCTGCGTCGATGTAGCCAAACAAACCGACATACAGTACTGCATAATCCATTTCCGGTTTGAACAGGCCGCGAATGGTGTGTCCCTGTCCGTCAAAAGTGCCGCTGTATTTTTTGGAAAAATCACCGATAGGCACCCAAATATTGGCGTTTTGCGTATCTGCGATCAGCGTACCTTCATTGAGCACAATATCCTTTGTCAGCACGGCGCAAATATCCGTGTTTCCGCTGTTGACTTCGTCCGAAAACTTTTTGAGTTGTGCGCCGTTTTCAATTTGGTACGGGTCATCTGCCGTGCCTGTGCCGCCTGCATAGTTTTCTGCCGTAGTGCCGTCCCAAACCTCTGCTTCTGCCGATGCGGGAAAAATGCACGCGCAGGTAAGTACAAGTAAGGCGCAGAGGACGGTGCAGAAAATACGCTTGCGAAGGTGTGTATGTTTGGTCATATTTCCATCTCCTTCGTGACCGATTAAAGACGCAAACTGTATTTAATCCGTATTTAATTACTGATTTCGCGCAGTATTATAGCATATGTTTTCAACAAATTTCAATAGGAATTTTGTTCAATCTTTCAAAAACATTATGGTAAATTTATGTAATTTGCACAACAAAAGGAAAAGCAGTGTTTCAATTCGAAACACTGCTTTTGGTTGTGTGTATGGTTTGCCTTATTTTTTTAAGAATGTCAAATCGCCGTTTTTCAAAACTTCCAGTAACACCAAATTGTTTTCGATTTTTCGGTCGGTCAAAATCCCGCCGCGCGCAACATCTTCCGTTTGGTGAAAGTCCGAACCCGCACTGCCGAGCAATCGGTGCATTTTCGCCCATTTTTCGGCAATCGAATTGCGCGAATTGTGCCGCACACAGGCGTTGTAAACTTCCACCCCGTCTAAATACGCGGGATTGACAATGTGCATACCGTTGCGGAACGGGTGCGCCTGAAAAATCAAAAGACCGTTTTTGTGTGCCAAGTTTGCAAACGAGGACAGACGCATCTTTAACAGGTCGGGATTTTGGTATAAAAATTCCTCTGTGAGACCGTAAACCAAATAATCGTTGCTGTCGCCCTTGCGGTCAAACCGCAGTTCCATACCGAGCAGTACGGTCAGTTCGTCGCCCGCCG
>CAMGGF010000068.1 GCA_946055445.1 uncultured Ruminococcus sp.
CGTACAGAGTTTTTGTATTTTCTTCAATAAATTCGCGCATCCATTGCATCACAGCAGGCTCGGAAAGCGGCACATCGCCGAGAATTTCGCGGATTTCCGCCGTGTCGAAAACGAATTCCTTTTTGTCCACCTTGTGGCGGTAGAGGAATTGAATTTCCGTATTCATACTGACAAGCGTTGTCACTGTGGACGCCATATCCCCAAGCGGTGTGAAATCCACGCTGTCGGTGTGAAAAACGGCTTTGATGTTGGTGCCGATGCCGACCTTTGACGAAACGGTGAGTGTTCCGCCCGTCTGCTCCGCCGCCATTTTGAACAGCGGTACCCCCATGCCGACTTTTCGGGTGGTGCGGGTGGTATAAAACGGGTCGAGCACACTTTTGACCTGCTCGTCGGTCATACCGCAGCCGTTGTCATAAATCCCGATGGTGAGTGTGTGCGCGTCGGTGCGCTCTACCACTTCCATTTGAATTTGCGTTGCGGCGGCGGCAATGGAATTCTGTGCAATGTCCAGCACATTCAATGACAACTCGCGCATCAGTTTTGATATTTGGCGAGAATCTCGGGGACATCATCTTCGGTGATTTTGCCGTACACTTCATCGTTGACGGTCAAAACGGGCGCCAAACCGCAAGCACCGATGCAACGGCAGGCTTCCAACGAAAAGCGCCCGTCCGGGGTGCATTCGCCCGCGCCGATGCCGAGCTCTTTGGTCAGTCTGTCTAAAATCTGTTGAGAGCCCTTGACATAGCAAGCGGTACCCAAGCAAACCGATATGTTGTTTTCCCCTTTCGGCGAGAGCGAGAACTGCGCGTAGAAGGTGGACACCCCGTAGACCTTTTCCAGCGGTACGTCCATACCCTCGGCAATCATCACCTGCACTTCATAGGGCAAATACCCATAGATTTCCTGTGCCTCCTGCATGACATGCATCAGCAGGCTTTTGTCGCTCTTGGATTCGTCGATGACCGCTTGTAGCTGTGCTTTTTGCTCGGGGGTGCCGCGAAACGGAATCGAACTGATTTTTTTGAGCATTCGTGTATTTCCTCCTTTGCGAAAAATCGTATGTGCGCGGCTTTACCAACGCATATAATAGGATTATAGCAGAAACTATGTTAAAAATCTATCATTTTTTACAAAAAAACAATCAGTATTTTCATACTGATTGTTGCGTTTTTACATTTTTCGGTTTTCTTCGACAAAAGTTGAATAACAGATGAAAAACTGTATCAAATGAAACGATTTTAAGCGGTTTCCGGACCGCACACTGCACGCAGTTCACAAAGCGCCGCGTGAAATTCCTCTGCGTGCAAGCCCGAACACGACAACAGCAAAAAAACCGTGCCGTTTTGTCCGTCGGCGGTACGCAAAAGAATGCCTGCGCTCTTTGCGCGTGCTTGGATTTCTGCGGGGGTTTTGTCGGATTGCAATGTGACCTTAACCACAAATCCCGTGTCGCCGAGATGGGTTTGCACGGCGTCACCGAATACCGTTTGCACCGCCTGTTCCAATAAAAATGCCTTTTGTGCGTAAAGCCGCCGCACTTTACGGATTTGACTTGCCAAATGCCCGTCACGAATGAACTGACACAGTGCAATTTGCTCGGCTTTGGAGGCGGTTTGGTTGTACTGCGGCGCAATTCCGCGGTAGCGCTGTAAAAGTCGGTCGGGCAATACCATAAAACTCAAACGGATAGACGGCAGCAACAGTTTAGAAAATGTGCCGAGATACACAACATTGTGCCCACCGTCCAAGCCTTGCAGTGCAGGGGTGGGCTTTTCAAAATAGCCGAATTCGTTGTCGTAATCGTCCTCAATCAGCAGTGTACCGCGCGCGGCTGCGTCTTTTAAAAGCGCAACACGCGCATTTGCGGGCATCACATCGCCCCAACGGTTCATATGCGAAGGGGAAACATACAAAAGTTGCGCGTCTGCTTTATTTTCGACGATTCTAAATCCGTGGTCCCGAAAAATCGCCTGCCCCTCAATGAAACTTTTATCCTGAAAACAAATACTGCCGGTTTTAAGCATCGCGCACAAAATGTGCAACAGACTTTGCACGCCCGCCCCAATGACGATGTTTTCCGCTGTGCAAACCACATTGCGTTTTTTCGAAATATACTGCGCTACCGCTTCGCGCAGGTCGCTTTCTCCCTGCACAGCGCCGTAAGAGAGTAAGCGTTCGTCTTGCCGCAGTGCGCTTTTCAAATACCGCCGCCAAAGCCCGAAATCGAAACTGTCACGGTCGGCGGAAAGCGAGGCGAAATCATACCGCACGGCATCGGTATCGTCTTTGGTCGGGGCGGCCTTTTTTTGCGGTTTGTGAAAATACAAATCCGTTACATAATACCCGCTTTTGGGTTTTGCAAGCACATACCCGTCAGCGCAAAGTTGAAAATACGCCGCTTCCGCCGTGGTGCGGCTGACGGAAAAGGTTTCTGCACAGCGGCGCACGGACGGCAATTTTGTATTCGGGGGGAGTTTCCCGTCGGTGATTAAGTCCTTATAATAAGTATAGACTTGCATATATAAAGGTATGTCTGCCGAAATCAGCGGCGAAAAAGTCGAATTTTCTTGGTTTCTCATAAACTGTCCCCTAAAAAATTTTAAAAATTGTGTATTTTCATAATGACAACTTTGCTTTATTATATAGGAAAATACGCGCGTATGCAAGTCCTTTTCAGGGAGGCGGTATCTTGAAAAAAATCGCAGTAGTCAACGATATATCGGGCTTCGGCAGATGTTCTATGACGGCGGCACTGCCGGTGCTGTCGGTTTTGAAAACGGAATGTTGCCCGTTACCGACGGCGATTTTATCCAATCAAACGGGATATGACAGTTTTTACTGTGACGATTTTACCGACCGTATGGAACGGTATATCGACGAATGGCGCACGCTCGGCGTGCGGTTTGACGGGATTTTGACCGGCTATTTGGCTTCTGCGGCGCAAGCGGATATTCTGCTTCGCTTTTTGGACGAATTTAAAACCGACACAACGCTGTATGTTTGCGACCCCGTGATGGCAGATGACGGGCGGGTGTATGATACATATACTGCGGCGCTGTGTGAAAAAATTGCGTTGCTCTCGAAACGGGCAAATGTCTTAACGCCGAATTTGACGGAATTGTGTTTGCTGACGCAGGCCGATTTTTACGCACTGCAAGCGCAAAGCGATGCGCCGTCTTATGCGCAAAAAATCGCCTGCCTTGCGGCAGGGCTGTTGTCGGGCACTTTGCACACCGTTGTGGTGACGGGCGTTTGCGTGGGCGATGAAATTCTCAATATTTCCGTGACGAAAGACGGCTTTTCCGTTGTGAAAGGCAAACGCATCGGCGGCAGTTTTTCGGGTACGGGAGACCTGTTTTCGGCTGTGCTTACGGGCAGTCTTGTAAACGGAGAAACGGCAGAACACGCCGTGCAAAAGGCGGTACGCTTTTTGGAAGCGTCTATTCGGGACAGTTTCCAAGAGGGGACAAATCGCAATGACGGCGTGAATTTTCAAAAGTATTTGGAGATGTTATTCGAATGAAAAAGTCAAACAGTACAAAACAACTTATCAATTTGGTGACGGCGGCGCTGTTTGCGGCGTTAATTGCCGTCATGACCGCGTATGTCAGTTTTAAAACGGGCATCAATGACGGCTACCTGCATTTCGGGGACAGTATGATTTACATTGCCGCGTGTGTTTTGCCCCTGCCGTATGCCTGTGCGGCGGCGGCAGTCGGCGGATTTGTTGCCGATATGTTGGCGGGTGCGGCCATGTGGGCGCCGTTTACGGCGGTCATAAAAGCGCTAAACGCTCTGCCGTTTGCATTGGTGTATACCCTGCACAAAACCAAAAGCCCCCAAAAAATCCTCAACAAAACCACTTCGTTTATGCCGATTGTGTCGGGGCTTGTTACGATTTTCGGGTATTTCTTGGTTGAGGGGTTGCTCTATACATTCCCCTCGGCGGCGGTTTCTATGCTTGCAAGTTTGGTGCAGGCAACGGGCAGTGCGGTGATTTATTATATCTTCGCGGCGGCGCTCGACAAACTCGATTTCAAAAAGCGCATTATGAAATAAAATATATGCAAAATACTTTTTCGGAGGCGTGTTGGTATGGCAGACATTCTTTACACATTTGAAAACAAGGTTTATGTGAACATCACAAATGCGTGTCCTTGCCGTTGCAAGTTTTGCATTCGCAACAACGGCGACAGCGTGGGCGAAGCGGCAACGCTTTGGTTTACAAAGCATTCGCCGACTTTCGAAGAAATTAAAAATGCGATTGACGCATGGGATTTTGCGGGTTATACCGATGAAGTGGTCTTTTGTGGATACGGCGAGCCGACCTGCGCGTACGACAATCTGCTGCAAGCGGCGGCATACCTCAAAGAAAAAGGATTGAAACTGCGTTTGAATACCAACGGGCTTTCGGATTTGCTCAACAAAAAGCCGACGGCAAAGGAATTGTGCAAATATTTTGACACAATTTCGATTTCCTTAAATGCGCCGACGGCGGAACAATACAACGAACTGTGCAAACCTTCGTTTGGCGAAAAATCGTTTGATGCGCTGTTGCAGTTTGCCCGCGATTGCAAAGAAACCGGCGTAAACTTGAAATTCTCGTTGGTCGATGTTATTTCCAAAGCGGATATTGCCGCGTGTAAAGTCCTTGCCGACCGTATGGGCATTCCGCTTCGCGTACGCGAGTATGTGGCGGATTGATGGCTCGGAAAACAAAAACCAATACGCAAATACAGAGAAAACCGCCGCGGGGCAGACCTACTTTTTTCGGTCTGCCCCGCGACGGTTTGTGTGAATATAGAAAGGATTCGGAAAAGCAAAGGGGAAATAAAAGTTACGCCACATGCGTTGTGCCGCGTGCGCGTTTGCGCGGTGCGGGGGTGTTTCCGCCGCCGTTTACCACGCGGAAGTCACGGTTTTTCTGCATTTTTGCATAGCGTTTTTTACGGCAGTAGCGTCTGTAATTCACAAAGAGAATGCGCCACACTTTTTGTTCAAAAGCAATGACTTTCTCTTCTTTCATAAAGCCGTAAATCAAAAGGCAAATCAATGCGAGTTCCAAAAAAGATTTTAAGATAAAAGCAGTTGTCATATTTCTTACCTCCGACCGAACCGAACATTTGTTTTTCTTTGTTGTACCCTCATTATAACAGGAATTTTTTGTTTGTCAATACAAATGTTCGAAAAAATTTATTGTAAAGTCCAAAAAAACGGACTTTGCCGAACTTTTTTATGATTTTTTTCTTTCTATTGCAATAATAGCACAATATATTGTGGTTGGCAATATGCAAATACACAATAAAGCCGAACAAACAAATTGAAAATACTGCAAAATGACCGAACAAATTTCGCAAAACACAGGGAATTTGATTTTTTTTAAAAATCTATTTATCTTTTTTTCTCTTTTTGCTATAATACTAATAATTATGACCGAAATACACAAAAACTTTAAAATGAACAGGGTATAGGAATATGTTTGTAGATATTGCAAAAATTAAAATTAAGGCAGGCAACGGCGGCGACGGCGCAGTGGCGTTTCACCGTGAAAAATATGTTACTTCGGGCGGGCCGGACGGCGGCGACGGCGGGCGCGGCGGAAATATTGTGTTTCAGGTGGATGATAACCTTTCCACCCTTGCCGATTTCCGCTATAAACGCAAATACAAAGCCGAAAACGGCCAAAACGGGCGCGGCGCACGCTGCAACGGCAAAAAAGGGCAGGATTTGGTGATTCGCGTGCCGCGCGGCACGGTCATTCGCGAGGTTGAAAGCGGCACCGTGATGGCGGATATGTCCTCTGACGAGCCGTTTGTTGCCGCAAAAGGCGGCAAAGGGGGATGGGGCAATTGCCATTTTGCCACCTCTACGCGCCAAACGCCGCGTTTTGCAAAAAGCGGTGCACCGGGCGAAGAATGGGAAGTTTCTCTCGAATTAAAACTGATTGCCGATGTGGGACTTTTGGGCTTCCCGAATGTCGGCAAATCCTCTTTGATTTCCGTTGTCAGCGAGGCAAAACCGATTGTCGGCGATTACCACTTTACCACGATTACCCCCGTTTTGGGCGTGGTGTCTATGGGCCCCGAGCAGAGTTTTGTGATGGCGGATATCCCCGGACTTATTGAGGGTGCCGCCGAAGGGGTCGGGTTGGGGCACGAATTTCTGCGCCATGTGGAGCGTTGCCGTATGCTGGTGCATGTGGTCGATGTCGCGGGCAGTGAGGGGCGCGACCCGATTGAAGATTTTGAAAAAATCAACGAAGAACTGGTCAAATTCAACCCCGAACTTGCCAAATGTCCGCAAATTGTGGCAGGTAACAAAATGGACTTGGCAGAAGACGAACAACTGGAACGCTTCCGCAACTATATTGAGGGCAAAGGCTTGCAGTATTTTGAAATCGTCGCACCCATAAAGCACGGCACAAAAGAACTGATTAACGCCGTGGCGGCAAAACTGCAAACCCTGCCGCCTGTCAAGCACTATGAAAGCGAAGAAATCCCGCAGGAATTTTTTGCAAAGAAACAGAAGGACGGCTTTACAATCACGGTGGAGGACGGTGTGTATATCGTCGAGGCGGAGTGGCTGTACCGTATTCTTTGCAAAACCGATTTGGACGATTATTCCTCTTTGCAGTATTTCCAAACCGTCTTGCAAACCAGCGGCATCATTGACGCTTTGCGCGAAAAGGGGATTGAAGAGGGAGACACAGTAAGTATATACGACCTCGAATTCGACTATGTACCCTGATTTTGCAGTCTTTTTCCGCAATACTGCGTTGCAGTCTCTCGGCGTATCTGCATACGCC